>JACQQR010000229.1 GCA_016206875.1 Candidatus Omnitrophota bacterium | reverse complement strand
GTGCTTAAAGCCGCTTAAGCGGCTTTAAGCACTTTCCCGGCCTGAATGCAGGAAGTGCAAACTTTAATGCGGCGCACTGTGCCGTTTGCCAGGCGCGCTTTTACGGTTTGAATATTCGGAAGGAAACGGCGGCGTGTGATGCCGGTAATTTTCTTACCCACTCCGCCCTTTTTTTTCGCCATACCCCGGCGGGCAATGCTGCGGCCTATCAAAGGTTTTTTTCCGCAAATTTCACAAATTCTCATAACACTTGCTCTCCTCTCTGGTGGGCCAAAACAGGAGCGCCTATGATAAAGATTCACAGAGGAAAAGCAAGTTTTTAAAAGTGACTGTCACTTTTCCGCCAGAGGCGGATCCGTCCTTCGGCGGAAGTGACTGTCACTTTTTTACTTCACTTTTTTACTTTGGACAAGCGGACAAGAATCCCTCGTCTTTTTTCTTCCGGCTATAGGCTGGGTTTGATACAATTCCCGGCCTATGAGTAAACTCACCGTTCCTTTATCTCCCATCGTTCTTGGGGAAGAAGAAATAGCGGCTGCCCAGGAAGTTCTCCGGAGCGGGCAGTTGCGTGAAGGCAAAATCACCCGCCAATTTGAGGAAGAGTTTGCCCGGTGGGCGGGGGTGCGTCACGCCATTACGGCCAGTTCCGGCACGGCGGCGCTTCATCTGGCTTATTTGGCCCTGATCCGGCCCGGCGATGAGGTGTTGGTGAGCGCTTTTACGTTTATTGCCACAGCCAGCATGGTGGTGATGGCCGGCGGAAAGCCCGTGTTTTGTGATATTGACCCAAAAACTTGGACCTTGGCCCCTTCAGAAATCCCGAAGCGCATGACTCCAAAAACAAAAGCCATTGCCGGTGTGCACTTATTCGGCAATTCTTGCGATATTCAAGCGATAAGCGAAATGGCCGGTCAGTACAATTTAAAAATCATTTGGGACGGCGCCCAAGCGCTCGCAGCGACATATCAATCCAAAAATTTGGCTCAATATCCGGATGCAGTTTGCTTTTCTTTTTATCCCACAAAAAACATCACTACGGGTGAAGGCGGGATGGTGGCAACGCAAGAGGATGCCGTTGCCGCAAAAATCCGCTTGCTGAAAAACCATGGCTATACGGGAAGATATGAACACGCGGTGCTGGGATTTAACTATCGGATGACAGAGCTGGAAGCGGCCATCGGCGTGATCCAGCTTGGTAAATCAAAAAACTTTATCGAAAAAAGAAAACGTTTGGCGGCTATTTATAAACAATATGTAGAAGACTCGGATGTTTTCCAGGTTCAGCATCTTACGAGCGGCGCGGAGCATAGCTACAATTATTTCTCCGTTGCCCTCAGGCCCGATGCGATTTCCATCACCCGTGAGGAGTTTTGTGCGGCGCTTGAAGAGGAAGGGGTGCAAAATGCCGTGCATTATCCGCGAGGCCTGCATATGCAGCGGGCATTTTCTGCATTGGAGACAGAAAGCTTGCCGGTAACTGAATCGCTGTGCCGGAGGATTTTTTCATTGCCCATGTCGCCGTTTTTAAATGAAGAAGACATTGATTTTTGCGCGCGCACCTTGGTTCGTTTGGGAAAAAAATTTTTCATTCATTCATAACTTGAGTTCTGAGCCCCTATTTTTGGAAAAGAGAGAAATCCTGTACCTATTGAACGAAACCGTGGGTCTCGTTATACTGGAGCACCGGTAATCCGCCGAAAAACTAATGCAGCATAACAATTGAAAATGGGCGTAGCCCATTGGCAAACTGCATAGTACCGCGAACCCCCAATATCAAATGTCTTGCGGTATGAAATTATTGGAAGGGAACAATATGAATACAACAAAAGCAACACTGTCCAAAAAAACTGCCAATAAGGCCGATAAGTGTGTTACGAAAAAAATTACTTTCAGTTTTTTCGCTCCTCTTTCTCTGGTGGTGCAAGTGGCCGGCACATTCAATAATTGGGATCAGAACCTGGGCGTGTTGAGAAAAGATGCAAAGGGCACCTGGTCCGGCGCCTTTGAGCTTCGGCCCGGCCGGTACGAATACCGTTTCTTGATAGATGGAAATTGGGAAAATGATCAAAATCATTTTGAAATTGTTCCCAATGCCTTTGGGACATTCAATAATGTGCTCGAAGTGACATAAACACCCTGTATGCGAATCGTTTTTGCTGCCTCAGAAATGTATCCCTTTGCCAAAACGGGCGGTTTGGCCGACGTAGCCGGCGCTTTGCCTAAAGCGCTCGTGGCACTGGGCCATGAGGTGAAAGTAATTCTTCCCCGCTTCCGTTCTATTGACCCCTCGCTATTTTCCATGGAAACAATAGATGAGTTTGAGGTGATGATAGGCCAGCAGCGCCACCGGGTGGAAATTAAAGCGCACGAAATGGCGCCGCGCCTGAAGGTTTATTTTGTAGAGCATCCGGGTTTCTTCGACAGGGAAAGTTTGTATAGCGACGGCAGCGGAGATTATCCGGATAACGACCAGCGCTTTATCTGTTTTTCAAAGGCGGTGCCGGAAATTTTGCGGCGTCTTGAGTACCAGCCCGATGTGATTCATTGTCATGACTGGCAAACCGGATTGATTCCCGCGTATTTGAAATGTACGTACCAGAAGCAAGGGCTCTTTGAAAAATGCCGCACTATTTTTACCGTGCACAATTTAGCGTATCAAGGCAATTTTCCTTTAGACACGTTTCCGCTTACCGGATTTGGCTGGGAGGAATTTACGCTGCACCGCATGGAGTTTTACGGAAAGGTGAGTTTTCTCAAAGCTGGTTTGGTTTATTCCGATGTGCTCACCACAGTGAGTCCCAATTACGCGCATGAGATTCAAACCGAGGAGTTTGGCTCGGGGATGGACGGCATTTTGCGCGAACGGGCCCTAGATTTATACGGGATTGTGAACGGAATTGATGTGAAAGAATGGGATCCGCAAACCGATCAGGCATTGGCGGCAAATTACGGTGCCTCCACGATGATTCGCAAAAAGCCTGTCAATAAAGCGTTTCTCCAGAAAGAAAATGATTTGGAAGTGAATCCAAAGATTCCTGTAATCGGCATGGTGACGAGGCTGGTGGAACAAAAAGGCATCGATACAGTAGCCGCGATTTTGGAACCGTTGGAAAAAGCGCGCATTCAGTTGGTTCTCTTGGGTTCAGGCAGTAGCCGCTACCAATCGCTTTTCACAAAAATCGCCGGCCAGTACACCGGCCATTTCAGTTTTCATCTAAAATATGACGAGAAACTCTCGCGCAGAATTTATGCGGGAAGTGATTTTTTCCTCATGCCTTCTTTGTTTGAGCCTTGCGGCCTGGGGCAAATGATAGCGCTTCGCTACGGCGCGCTCCCCATAGTGCGCAGTGTGGGGGGGCTTGCGGATACGGTGACTGATTACCATCAAGATAGCGAGAGCGGAAATGGTTTTGTTTATGAAGGAAGCACGGCCCAGGATTTGCTCGGGGCTATTGACCGGGCTGTCCAGGTGTTTGGCGATAAAAAACTCTGGACGGCGCTTCAAAAAAATGCGATGAAATGTGATTTTTCCTGGAAAGTTTCGGCAGAAAAATATATAGAACTGTATAAGCATGCGCGGAGAAAAACGGCGTTGAGATAGCGTATAGTGTATAGAAAAACGCTATACGCTAAAAAAGAGGTTTATTTTATGAATGATTTTCTAAAAATTGGTAACCATGTTTTCAAATCCCGGCTTATTGTCGGCACGGGCAAATACCGCACGAATGAAGAAATGGCGGAAGCGCTTGAGGCCTCCGGCGCCGATATGGTCACGGTGGCTATTGGGCGCGTAAACCTGAATGCGCGCGGCGAAAAAACCATTTTGGATTTTATCGACAGAAAAAAATTTACGCTTCTTCCGAACACGGCGGGGGCGTACACGGCCGAAGACGCCATCCGCATTTCCCGCCTGGCCCGCCAGGCCGGTGTCGGGAATTTGGTGAAACTGGAAGTCATAGGGGATCAGAAAACCTTGCTTCCCGACACGGAAGGCTTGTTGGAGGCCACGCGCGTTTTAGTGAAAGAAGGTTTTGTCGTGATGCCTTACACCAATGATGACTTGATTATGGCGCGTAAACTGGAAGATGCCGGCGCAGCGTGTGTGATGCCGCTTGCCGCGCCCATCGGCTCGGGGCTTGGGATTCAAAATCCGCTCAATATCCGGTTTATCAAAGAGGCCGTGAAAGTGCCCGTGATTGTGGATGCCGGAGTGGGCACAGCCTCGGATGCCGCGATTTGCATGGAGCTGGGCGTGGACGGAGTGCTGATGAACACAGCGATTGCCTTGGCCGAGCGTCCGGGTCTCATGGCCGAGGCCATGAAAGAAGCCGTTTCAGCGGGCCGCAAAGCATTCTTGGCGGGCCGCATTCCCAGAAAGCAATTTGCCACTACTTCAAGTCCAGAAGCGTTGTTACAAAGTAGGTAGTACAATTGTTTAGCACTTTGAGGTTCCGCGGCCCCTCTCCCTCGCGAGAGGGAGAGGGATTCAGGCCTGCCTGCCGGTAGGCAGGGTGAGGGTGGGTGGCGAAAAGGGCACGAAATTTCAAACCCTCACCCCTTCCCCTCTCCCTTTCCGCCTCGGCGGATCCGCCTGAGGCGGAAAAAGAGAGGGGCCGCGTGGAGGAGACAATAGCTTTTGCTTACTCGAGAACGTTAAATAATTACGAAAGGTTTGTCATTCCCGCCCTCGATTAAAACACTCGAGGGTAAACTCCAGCGGCAATGACAAAAATACGCGAATGAAACACAAGCCGTATCGCTTTTGGCTTTATATAGCCGCAAGAATTGCCATTTTTATTTTTCGCTTACTGCCGCGCCGGGCTGCGCTTGCGCTGGCAGAGTGGGGAGGCGCTTTGGCTTACGAATGGCTGGGCAAATACCGGCAGACCGCCTTAGCCAATCTTGAGCTGGCATATGGCAATGAAAAAAGTTACGCGGAACTGGAAACAATAGCGCGCGGTTCTTTCATCAATTGTGCCAAGTCGGCGGCAGATTGGGTGCTGTATCCGCGTTTTAACCGTTCGAATTGGCGAAGCGTGATACACTGGAACGATGAATTAGAGCGAGTCGGCAATTTATTGGCTCAGGGGAAAGGGTTAATTGTAGTTACCGGGCATTTTGGCAATTGGGAAATGCTTGCCGCCAGTTTCAGATTGTTTGGTTTTCCCGGCGCGGTGGTGGGCAGGAGAATTTATTACGAGCCGTATAATCGATTTATTGTGAACGCGCGCTTATCTAAAGGCGTAAAAACTTATTACCGGGATGATTCTCCGCGTGAATTGCTCAAGGTCTTGAGGTCGAATCAAATTCTCGGCATTGTGGCCGACCAGGACGTAGACAGCATCGAAGGAATATTCATTCCTTTCTTCGGCAAATTAGCGTATACGCCCGTAGCCCCGGCCCGGTTGAGCATAGCCACAGGCGCGCCTATTGTACCGGCGTTCATCCTTCGCAATCCGGGGGATGACACCTACCGGCTCGTGGTGGAAGAGCCCGTATATCCGGATGCATCCCGGAGTAGAGAAGAAGAGACGCTACGGCTCACGGAATACTGGAATGGGGCGATTGAAAAATATGTGAGGCAATGCCCGGACCAGTGGGTGTGGATGCATCGCCGCTGGAAAACACGGCCCGAGATGGATTTAGTCCCCTCTTGAAGAGGGGGATTTTAGAAAGGGACTTATGGTCAAGCGATTTATTGTTTTTAGCGTGATTGTGGTTGTGGGCTATATAGGCTCGGTGATGTTCAAATTATATGAAGCGGCCAAACATCCGGCACAAAAAGAAGTGGCGGTCCGTGCCCAGGAAGAGCCCAGCCATAAAGTGTATAGTTTCAGTTTTTCTAAATATAAAACCAATGGAACCAAAGAGCTGGTCATTGACGGAGACTCAGCCGATATTTTTTCCAAAACAGTGGTGTTAAGCAATGTAATCGCAAAGGCCTACGCGGATGAGCAGCCCGTGACGGTAACGGCAGATAACGGCACCTTTGATAAGGCGTCGGGCCGTGTTCATTTGAGGGACAATGTGGTGGCAACCACGGAAAACGGCGCCAAATTAATCACCGAATCGCTGGATATTTTTCCCAGTCAAAAAACGATTGCCACAGAGGACCAGGCTATCGTCAAAAAAGATAATATGAATATCAAAGGGGACGGCGCTTCAGGCGATTCGCAGATGAAGAACGTACAGTTCAAAAAAAATGTGACCGTGGTTGTGCAAAGCGAAAATAACGGAAAGAAAATTCCCACCACCATCACTTGCGACGGTCCGCTTGACATCAATTATGATAAAAATATCGCCCATTTCTACAAAAACGTTGTGGCGGAAGATGAGCGCGGGAAACTGACTGCCGATGAAATGGAAGTTTTTTATAATAAAGAAACGAAAAAAGTCGCTAAAATCGTTGCCACCGGCAATGTCATTATCCGTAACCCCCAGGGCAACGAAACCTATAGCGATAATGTGGTGTATTTTGCCGAAGAAGGCCGTATTATTTTAGGCGGAGATACGGAAGTGCTTTATTTGGCGGGTTCGCTTGGCGGCAAAGAAAATCTGACTGGGACTGGGTTCGAAGAAATTGCTAATATCGGCAAAACCAAAAAAAACAAGGAAGAGGCGTTTTAGGTGAATCTTTTAGAAACCAAGAATCTGACAAAAGCTTATAAAGGCCGCCGTGTAGTGGACCATATTTCTATTCACGTAGGCCCCGGAGAAATTGTCGGATTATTGGGGCCGAACGGAGCCGGGAAAACCACCACCTTTTATATGGCCGTAGGTGTGATTCAGCCGGAAGAAGGGGAGATTTTTTTCCGCGGCGAAAATATCACCCATCTGCCTATGTATAAACGGGCGCGGCTGGGCATCGGCTACTTGGCCCAAGAGCCTTCTATCTTTCGCAAGCTGACCGTGGAAGAAAATATTATGGCGATTTTGGAAACACTGGATATTCCGCGCAAAGAGCGCCAGAACCGGCTGAAACATTTGCTGGGGGAATTAGACATTGCGCATTTGGCCAAAAACAAGGCCTATACACTTTCCGGAGGGGAAAGAAGACGTCTTGAAATTACGCGTGCGTTGGTGACCAATCCGTCTTTAATTTTGCTGGATGAGCCTTTCAGCGGCGTGGATCCCATCGCGGTGTTTGAAGTGCAGAAAATTCTCTCGCGCCTGAAGGCCCAAAGACTCAGCATTCTTTTGACCGATCACAGCGTGCGGGAAACCTTGGCCATTACCGATCGCTCCTATATTATGGCCGAGGGCAAAATTTTGACTCACGGAACGTCGCATTATTTAGCTACGGATAAAAAAGCCAGGGAAATTTATCTGGGCGACAAATTTGTGCTGGTGTAAAGAGCGCATTTTTTGTAACCGTTCAGAGTGGGTGTCATTCCGGCGAAGGCCGGAATCTTTCCGCCGAAGGCGGATCCGCCTTCGGCGGAAAAATCTCAAAACAAGATGCCAGCCTACGCTGGCATGACACCCACCCTGAACG
>JACQQR010000228.1 GCA_016206875.1 Candidatus Omnitrophota bacterium | reverse complement strand
CTTCAGGCGCTTCAACTTTCACTTCGGATTTTTCTTTTGCCTCAGAGGGCACTGAAACAAGTTTCCAACTTTTATCCTTTTTACCCAATTTCTTTGAGCTGCGAATCAAAATCAGATTTCCTTCTACGCCGGGCACTTGTCCCCTGACGAGTAAAAGGTTCTTTTCCGCGTCCACTTCCATAACTTTGACATTTTCTAAAGTAACTTGCGCATTTCCCATATGCCCTGCCGCGCGCATTCCCTTAAAAACACGCGAAGGAAACGAAGATCCCCCGATAGAACCCGGCACACGGCCAAACATGGAGCCGTGAGACCGTTCTCCGCCTACAAAGTGATGCCTTTTGACAACCCCCTGAAAACCTTTTCCGATAGACACCCCGATCACGTCCACATAGTCGCCGGGCTGGAAAGTGGCTACCGAAACTTCATCGCCCACTTTAAGGCCGTCAATTTTTTCGGTCCGGATTTCTTTCAAAAATTTTCTTGGCGTTACATTTAGTTTTTTAAACTGGCCTAATTTTGATTTATGGATCCGTTTTTCCCGCACATCCCCAAAAGCCAATTGGACAGCCCGGTAACCGTCTTTTTCCTTTGTCCTCACACAGCTCACCAAACAAGGGCCTGTTTGAATCACAGTCACGGGCACTAACGCACCTTCAGAATCAAATATTTGCGTCATGCCAAATTTATAACCTAAAAGTCCCACCATAAATGAAAATAACCCCTTTGCTTCTTTTATCTATAATTTGATTTCTACATCGACACCGGCTGGAAGATCCAACTTCATGAGGGCATCTACTGTTCTTGAAGTAGGTTCAACAATATCGAGCAGTCTTTTATGCGTTCTAATTTCAAACTGTTCACGGGACTTTTTATCAATGGTAGGCCCCTTGTTCACCGTAAATTTTTCAATCCGTGTCGGCAGCGGAATCGGACCCACCACGCGAGCTCCAGTTCGCTTCGCTGTGTTCACAATTTCCAAAGCGGACTGATCCAAAATGCGATGGTCATAGGCTCGCAATTTAATACGGACTTTTTCTTTGCCTTCCGGCATTTTGACTGGCGCTTTTTTTTCCATCGAACTTTCTCTAGACATAATTCCCTTTTAAAATGACCCGTGATGGAGTGTGCCCTACTTCAAAATTTCGCTGACAACACCGGCGCCCACGGTTTTTCCGCCCTCACGAATGGCAAATCTCAGTTCCTTCTCCATCGCAATCGGCGTAATCAACTCCGCCTCTATCGCCACGTTGTCCCCCGGCATCACCATCTCCACCCCGGCCGGCAACGTCACCACCCCCGTCACATCTGTCGTCCTAAAATAAAATTGCGGCCTGTATCCATTGAAAAAGGGCGTGTGCCTCCCGCCTTCTTCCTTATTCAATATATACACCTGCCCCTTAAACTTCGTATGCGGTGTCACTGTCCCCGGTTTGGCCAATACCATCCCACGCTCCAAATCCTTCTTCTCTATGCCCCGCAGCAAAATCCCTACATTATCTCCCGCTTGCCCCGAATCCAACAGTTTACGAAACATCTCGATTCCCGTCACCGTCGTCTTCGAGGTCTTCTCCCGAAGCCCCACGATCTCTACCTCGTCTCCTACCTTGATCTCTCCCCGCTCCACTCTTCCCGTACCCACCGTCCCTCGGCCCGATATCGAAAACACGTCTTCTACGGGCATCAAAAACGGCTTGTCTATGTCCCGCTTCGGCGTCGGAATATATTCATCCACTTTCCCCATCAACTCCAGTATCGGCTTGAAATTCTCCGATTCCGTCTTCCCCGCTTGCGCGTCTTCCAGCGCCTTTAAGGCACTCCCCCGCACCACCGGAATCTCATCCCCGGGAAATTCATACTTCTTCAGCAATTCCCGCACCTCCAGCTCCACCAAATCCAGCAGCTCTTTGTCATCCACCATATCCACTTTGTTCATGAACACCCCGATGCGCGGCACCCCCACCTGCCGGGCCAGCAATATGTGCTCCCGCGTCTGCGGCATCGGGCCGTCTGCGGCTGAAACCACCAAAATCGCTCCGTCCATCTGCGCGGCTCCCGTAATCATGTTCTTCACGTAATCGGCGTGACCCGGGCAGTCCACGTGCGCATAATGTCTCTTCTCCGTTTGATACTCCATGTGAGAAACCGCTATCGTAATCCCGCGCTCTTTTTCTTCCGGCGCATTGTCTATTTGATCAAATGCCTTCGCCTCGGCCAATCCCTTCTTCGACAGCACTTGCGTGATGGCGGCCGTCAACGTCGTCTTGCCATGGTCCACATGCCCTATTGTCCCAATATTTACGTGCGGCTTTGTCCTCTCAAATTTTTCCTTACCCATATAATTCCTCCTTGGAAATAAGAAAGCTGGACATTGTAATGAATGCAAACTTTATTGTCAACAAAACCTAAGCAGCTATCAGCTTTTCAGCGATATGTTTAGGCACCTCAGCATAACTATGCGGTTCCATAGTATAGGTGGCTCTTCCCTGAGAAAGAGAACGAATCGCCGTTGCATAACCAAACATTTCAGCCAAAGGAACCAATCCTCTGACATATTTTAAATTGGCCCGGTCGCCCATCATTTCAATGCGACAACGGCGTGAGTTTATATCTCCGATAATATCCCCCATGTATTCTTCCGGAACCACTACTTCTACCGACATAATGGGTTCCAAAAACATAGGCCCAGCCCTTTTCACGCCATCTTTAAAACCGATGGAACCGGCAATCTTAAAAGCAAGTTCGGAAGAATCCACGTCGTGATAAGAACCGTCGGTCACGGTCACTTTTACATCGACCACAGGATAGCCGCCTAAAACACCGCCCTGAGTTGCTTCCCTAATACCCGCTTCAATGGCAGGAATATATTCTCTTGGAATAGCCCCACCCACCACTTTATTGACAAATTCAAAACCCTTGCCCCGCTCCTGCGGTTCTACAGTCAGAAAACAATGGCCATATTGTCCGCGCCCGCCTGTTTGACGGATAAACCTTCCTTCCGCTTCTACGGATTTGGCAATGGTTTCTTTATAGGCCACCTGGGGTTTGCCCACATTGGCTTGCACTTTAAATTCACGGAACATACGGTCGCGAATAATGTCTAGGTGCAATTCTCCCATTCCGGAAATAATGGTTTGCCCGGTTTCCTCATTCGTTTTGACGCGAAATGTAGGATCCTCTTCCGAAAGTCTCTGAAGCGCTTCGGAAAGTTTGTCGCGATCGGCCTTGGTCTTGGGTTCGATGGCCATAGAAATAACCGGCTCGGGAAAGAACATCGATTCCAGAACAACCGGGGATTTTTCATCGCAAAGCGTATCTCCGGTTTTTACATTTTTTAAGCCGACTACCGCGGCAATATTTCCTGCGGGAGCCGACTCAATTTCTTCACGCTTATTCGCATGCATCAGAAGCAAACGCCCGATACGCTCTTTGGAATCACGCGTTGAGTTGTATACGTAGGAACCTGCAGAGAGCACTCCGGAATAAATACGCACGTACACCAATTTTCCGACAAAGGGATCGGATGCGATTTTAAAAGCAAGCCCGGAAAAGGGCTCTTTTTCATCCGCGTGACGATCGGCTTCATTTCCTCGAAGGTCGTGGCCCTTGATTGCAGGAATATCATTCGGCGCGGGCAAATAATACACGACAGAATCGAGCAATTGCTGTACCCCTTTATTTTTAAAGGCAGACCCACATATCACCGGAGTGATTTTCAGTTCGATCGTTGCTTTACGGAGAACCTGGCGGATTTTTTCAGGACTGACGGCTTTTCCTTCCAGATAATAATGCATGACTTCATCGTCAAATTCCGCAACGGCTTCCACCAAATGCTCATGCTCTTTTTTAGCCGCTTCCAGAAGTTCCGGCATAATTTCCAGTGTTTCAAATTGCGCGCCCAACGTTTCATCTTTGAACACATACGCTTTCATTTCAATCAAATCAATCACGCCTTTGAATTGGTCCTCGGCCCCGATGGGAAGCTGAATGGGCACAGCCTTTGCGCCCAATCGGTCCTTCATCTGCTTCACCACTTCATTAAAATCGGCTCCGATGCGATCCATTTTATTTACAAACGCGATTCGGGGAACCTGGTAACGATCGGCTTGTCTCCACACCGTTTCCGATTGAGGCTCCACACCGCCCACGGCACAAAACACCGTGCAGGCACCGTCCAAAACTCTCAAGGAGCGTTCTACTTCAATCGTAAAATCTACGTGCCCGGGAGTATCAATAATATTGATACGGCAATCATGCCAAAAACAAGTTGTAGTCGCCGAAGTAATCGTAATACCCCGCTCTTGTTCCTGCTCCATCCAGTCCATGGTGGCAGTGCCTTCATGAACCTCGCCCAACTTATGGGTTTTCCCGGTGTAGTAAAGAATACGCTCTGTGGTCGTAGTTTTCCCGGCGTCAATGTGAGCGGCAATTCCAATATTTCTGATTCTCCCTAAAGGGTACTTTTTTTCGTTTGACATAGGTTTACCAGCGATAGTGACTGAACGCCTTATTGGATTCAGCCATTTTATGAACATCCTCCCGCTTTTTCATAGCTCCGCCGGTGCGGTTGTATGCATCCATAATCTCATTGGATAATTTCACTTCCATAGGCTGCCCCTTTTTGCCGCGGGCAAAATCTCTGAGCCATCTCATCGCCAGCGTTGCGCCCCGTTCGGCTTTCACTTCCACGGGCACCTGATAGGTGGCGCCCCCCACCCGGCGTGATTTCGTTTCCAGCAAAGGCCGCACATTATCCAGCGCTTGTTTAAACACTTCCAAAGAAGGCTTGCCGGATTTTTGTCCGAGGACATCCATAGCGGAATAAACAATCTTTTGCGCCAATGATTTTTTTCCGCGTTCCATAATAATATTGATGAGCTTTGCAACCTGTAAGTTACGGTATTTTGGATCTACATTAATTTTTCTTTTAGGTGCCCTTCTTCTTCTCATGTGATTCTATCCTGTCCTTTATGATTTAGGAGTTTTTGCCCCGTACTTGGAGCGCGATTTTTTTCTATCTTGAACGCCGCCCGCATCCAGTTTACCGCGGACTAAGTGATAACGAACGCCGGGTAAATCTTTTACCCGGCCCCCTCGCACAAGCACAATGGAGTGTTCTTGCAGATTGTGGCCGACTCCGGGAATATATGCCGTAATTTCATATCCATTCGTAAGACGAATACGCGCAATTTTGCGCAAAGCTGAGTTTGGTTTTTTGGGAGTCATCGTCTTCACGTTCAGGCATACCCCTTTGCGCTGCGGACAACGGCTGAGTGCGGGAGATTTACTCCGGTATTTCTTTTTTCTTCTTGGCATTCGAATTAATTGGGATATCGTCGGCATACTTTTATATTTTTCCTTATAAATTAATCTTCTGTTTCTTTCTCTTTCTTTGCTTCCGTTTTCTCGCCTTTTTTGCCTTCATCGGACAACCGGGATACTGAATAATCCGCATGCTCTCTGAAACCGGTGCCGGCGGGAATCAAATGCCCCATGATTACGTTCTCCTTCAATCCAACTAAATCGTCTCTGCGGCCTGCGGATGCGGCTTCGGTAAGCACCCGGGTCGTTTCTTGGAAGCTTGCCGCTGAAATAAAGGATTCCGTGCTTAATGAAGCTTTGGTAATGCCCAAGAGAATCGGAGTGGCTTTTGCGGGCTGCTTTCCCTTTTTAATCACGCGCTCGTTTTCGTCTTGAAAGCGCATGCGGTCGATCTGGGAACCCACGAGGAAGTCGGTATCTCCCGAATCTTCGATGCGAACTTTTTTGAGCATTTGTTTTACAATCACTTCCACGTGCTTATCGTTAATTTTTACGCCTTGGAGCCGGTATACCTCTTGAACCTCATTCAATAAGTATTCCTGGAGTTTTCGGTCGCCACTGACACGCAAAATATCTTGAGGAACAATAGGGCCGTCCACTAATTGCTGGCCGGAAATTACCTTATCCCCTTTATAAACGTTTAAGTGTTTTCCGTGCGGAATTAAATATTCCTTAGTCATTCCACTAGGGCTTTTCACAATAATTTTGCGCTGGCCCTTGGTGACTTCGCCGAATTCAACACTGCCGTCAATTTCGCTGATGATTGCGGGATTTTTCGGCTTGCGAGCCTCAAAGAGCTCCGCCACACGGGGAAGCCCTCCGGTAATATCGCGAGTTTTTGCAATTTTACGCGGCGTTTTGGCCAAGAGCGTGCCCCCCGCCACGGATTGCCCCTCTTTGACTACAATGTGAGCGCCGGCCGGAATCGGATAAAATGCCTGCACATCATCATGCTCTCCAAAGATGACAATCTGTGGATGCAAATCTTCTTTATGCTCAATGATCACGCGTTCCGTCAAACCCGTCGTTGCGTCCATTTCCTCATGCATTGTGATGCCTTCTTTAATGTCTTCAAAACGCACTTTTCCGGAAACTTCGGTGAGAATCGGAACGGTGTAGGGATCCCAGCGGACAAAAATTTCATCTTTGGCTACTTTTCCGCCGTCTTTTATCGTAAATAGGGCCCCGGATGGAATGGTGTAGCGCTCTAATTCACGGCCGGTCTCATCATGGATTGTCGTTTGGCCATTTCGATTGAGAACAATAATTTCACCTGATTTTAAAGCAACTGTTTTCAAGCTGTGAAACTTGAGGCTCCCGCCATTCTTGGTTTTAAAATAAGATTGTTCGACCACGCGGGAAGCCGTACCTCCGATGTGAAACGTTCTCATTGTAAGCTGCGTTCCCGGTTCTCCAATCGACTGCGCCGCAATAATGCCGACTGCCGTGCCCAATTCAGCCACTCTTCCGGTGGCTAAATCGCGGCCATAGCATTTGGCGCAGGTGCCTTTTTTTGATTCGCAAGTTAACACGGAACGGATACGAATTTTTTCGATGCCCACTTCTTCAATACGGCTGGCAATTTGCTCGGTAATCAGTGAATTGGCCTCGGCAATCGTCTCATCGGTTACGATATTGACCACACTGTCGAGCGCCACACGCCCCACAATACGATCTTTTAGGGGAACAATAACTTCTTCTCCTTCATAGACGGGCTCCACAAAAATTCCGTTTAAGGTGCCGCAGTCGTCTTCTGTGATGATAACGTCTTGAGCCACGTCCACCAAACGGCGGGTCAGATAACCTGAATCGGCTGTTTTAAGGGCGGTATCCGCCAAGCCTTTTCTGGCGCCGTGCGTTGAAATGAAATATTCCAACACCGTTAAGCCTTCATGAAAGTTTGATGTAATCGGGCTTTCAATAATTTCACCCGACGGCTTCGCCATCAAACCTCTCATACCGGCCAGCTGGCGAATCTGCTGCTTACTGCCTCGGGCTCCGGAATCTGCCATCATAAAAATAGGATTAAAGGAGTCCAGCTCGTCAAACATGCTGTCAGAAACGCGGTCGGTAATGTGCGTCCAAATATCAATGACTTTGTTATAACGTTCTCCATCCGTGATCAAGCCGTTTTGATACTGTTCTTCAATGGCGTTGACTTCCTTTTTAGCTTCTTTGAGCATTTCATTTTTTGTACCCGGAATTTGAATATCGTCAATGCCAATCGAAATTCCGGCTTTGGTTGCCTCTTCAAAGCCCAATTCTTTGAGCCGATCAAGCAGCTGAATGATTTGATAATGCCCAAATTGTTGGTAGCACTCATAAATAATATTGGCGAGTTTCGATTTATTCACCGTTTCATTCACAAAACGGAAAGGACGCGGCAGCACATCATTGAAGCGAATGCGGCCGAGCGTTGTTTCGATAATTTCATTATCCATTCTTACTTTGCATTTTGCATGCACGCTAATTTCTCTATCCGCGCAGGCGAGCAATGCTTCTTCTTTATCCCGGAAAATAAGCCCCTCTCCTTTTTCTCCTTCTCTCATTTTGGTGAGGTAATAAATTCCCAAAACAATATCTTGTGAAGGAGTCGCGATGGGCCCTCCGTTGGCCGGCGAGAAAATATTATTTGCCGAAAGCATTAAGAGTTTGGCTTCCAACTGGGCTTCTAATGAAAGCGGCACGTGCACAGCCATTTGGTCTCCGTCAAAGTCGGCGTTGAAGGCCGTGCAGACCAGCGGATGGATCTCGATGGCCTTGCCCTCCACCAGAATCGGCTCAAAGGCCTGGATGCCCAGCCGATGGAGCGTGGGGGCCCGGTTCAGCAGCACCGGGTGCTCACGGATGACGTCCTCCAGGATGTCCCAGACCTCCGGGCGCTCCTTCTCCACGTGCTTCTTCGCCGCCTTGATGGAGG
>JACQQR010000225.1 GCA_016206875.1 Candidatus Omnitrophota bacterium | reverse complement strand
TTAATCCCTCTCCCTCTCGCGAGGGAGAGGGGCCGCATTTAAAAGTGACCTCAATTTTCACTGCCTAAAGTGATATGCACCCCCTATGCCCCTCGTTTGACACAGTCCAAACCATCAGTTAGGCTTCTGGTTAGAGTAAAATAAAAAAGGCGGTGTGCTCATCGTGGTTAAAATCTTCGTAAAAGAGGGGCAAAGCATTGAATCGGTCCTGAAAAAGTTCAAGGCAAAATTGAAAAAAGCGGGGGTGATTGAAGATCATAAGAGATCCCTTCGGTTCGAAAAACGTTCCGATCGCTTACGAAGGGAAAGAATGGCCAGGAAGATACGGGCCAGAAAAGCCCAGGATTTTATCGATAGAATATGAGGTAGTCGCAGATTTTTGCGACTTCACTCATCCCGGCGAAAGCCGGGATCCAGTGACTTTTTCATTATGCCAAAGGCAAAGTCACTGGATTCCCGCTTTCGCGGGAATGACAAGTAATCACCCGATTTCTCGTAGTATAAGCCATTAGGTCATTTTGCAAAGATTCAGCAATAGACATAAAAAACCCCTCTTCTAACGGAGAGGGGTTTTTTATTTGATTCGCGCGAAAGGGAGGGAATATCTTTCGCGTAAGAGAGTTGGCTTTACATTAGAACTCTAAGAACGCACGGCCGCCGAAAATAGTGGTGATATTTTCGTCGTTGTCTCCGTTCGGGTGTTTTAAGAATTGCAGCACCGGACTTACGTGAAGATTGTCGGCGACTTTATAGCTGTAATAAAATTCAATGAGCCATTCATTGAAATCCCGAACAGGGGATTGTCCTACAGGATCTGCGGGATTGATCCAAGAAAATCCGCCGCCTGCTATGTCATCCGGACGGTTGGGCAGCAAGCCTTGATACGAACCCCCTGTGCTCCAGGAGCCTTTTGCTCCGGGAGAGAAGGCAGTAGCACTATTCAACGCATTGTTGGCCAGCGCATTTTGGTTAGCGCCCCAGCGAGCAAAAATGGTGAGCTTGTCTGTGAGTTTTTGATCTCCGCTCAAACCATAACCCAAACCCATTACGTCACGTCCTGTGACAACACCTCGATCTGTGAATGTGTTGATTTCTTTCACATAACCGTAGGCGCGATAATTTCCTTCAAGCCCGAAGAGCCAAAATGATTGGTAGTCGATTTCAGCGATACCAAACATTTGGTTGAAAAGTTTATCTCCGGAATTATCTTCACTGGCTACGGCGGCTTGAGCTGTTAATCCCCAGCCGATATCGTAGGAACCTCTGGCACCAATCGTATTGAGGGGAACCACAGTGGTGAAGGAAGCATTATCCAACAAAGCACCTGATAAAAATTGACGATGCTCATCCCATGCCACTTTGTTTCCGTCAAAGTAATTGGTTAAATCAATTTTACCGACGGTAGCGGTGAACTTGTCGTTGTAAAATTGACTTTCCACGTAGAGCTCAAGAACGTTGAGAACATCAATATTTTGAGCCGGAAGATGAGTGGAGAAAGTTGTATTGCCGTTGGGAAGCGACAGGGACGGAAATACCTGGTTTGCCGAATTGGCATCTAGATTGGTATAAATCCGAGTGTTGTCCAATATTTTGGATTCCATATATAAATCAAAAGAACCTGCGCCAATTGTACGATCGCTGGTGGTTTGGCCAGAACGATTGAAGATTGTGGCTGTGTCCGGGTTAGTCGGCTCTTGACCTTGCTGGCTTCTATTGATTTTCCTATTCACAGAACTTTGCACAATCCCGGTTAAAGCCCCGCTGATTTTGATGGTGCCTACTTTGTCTTCTAAAGTAGTCACGCGGTTCTCCATACTTTTTGCGATTTCAGTGCCCGGCTGAAGCCCTTTGAGCGTGGCCAATTCGCTTTCCATTTCGCGCGATCTGGCTTTTACCGAAGTATTTTCATCTTTAAGGCCTTCTACGGTGGAGTTGAGTGAGTTGATTTGGCTTCTTAAGACTTCAATTTGTTTTTGAATGTCATCCGTTTGAGCCGATTCAAGACCTCCGGCAATGGCCTGAGCGCTTGAACCGAAGGCGAATGAAAGCATCGCCATCATCATGACTAAAAATTTCAATTTCGAAATCATTTGTTCCCTCCTTTGAAGATTAACAGAATGAATGAATTATTCTGAAGAATCAACCACGTTTCATGCCAACTCGTTAACGCAGCTTCATCCTTGATATAAAAACGGGCACATTCTACAGAAATAGATAGGAAATGCAAATAAAAATTAAAATAATTTTACAAGTACGCGACCTTGGGCAGAAATAACGGCCAAACCACGCTTCTTCTTGAACAATTATGTAGAAGCTTACGCTTTTGAAAGGTGACTGTCACTTTAGTGACTGTCACCTTTCCAACCAGGAAATAGTGACAGTCACTAAAGTGACAGTCACTATTTCTCTCGATAAAACCGGAGTGAAGTTATATACTCCAAAACAATATGGCCTATAAAAATTTAAGACAATTTATCGATTTTCTTAAAGCGCGAAATGAGCTTGAGGTTATTTCCGCAGAAGTTTCGCCTCTCCTAGAAATTACAGAAATTAATAATCGCATTGTGCAGGGAGAAGGGCCGGCGTTATTTTTTGAGCGTGTGCAGGGGAGCCCGTTTCCGCTTCTGATTAATACATTTGGCTCAAAAAGCCGCATGCTCGGCGCCTTGGGTGTTTCCTCTTATGATGAAATCACCCAGAGGATGCAAGAGTTTACCGAACTTAAATCCCCCGATTCGTTTATGGATAAACTCAAAATGCTTCCGCGGCTTTTTGATTTAAGCCAGGCGGCTCCTAAAAAAGTCTCCGTGGGTCCTTGCCAGGAAGTGGTGATTACGGAAGGTCCCATGCTGGACCTGCTTCCTGTCATTCAGTGCTGGCCGAAAGATGCCGGAAAATTTATTACATTGCCGCTTGTCATTACGCGTGACCCGGTGAGCGGGCATCGCAATGTGGGCGTATATCGCATGCAAGTTTTCGATAATCGAACCACGGCGATGCATTGGCAAATTCATAAAGACGGCGCAGATCATTTTCGTAAACTTGCCGGGAGCGGAAAAAGCAAGTTGGAAGTGGCGGTGGTGATCGGAGCCGACCCGGCCACAATGTATGCAGGCACGGCGCCGCTTCCGAAAGATATGGATGAATTTTTGCTCGCCGGATTTTTGCGCAAAGAACCCGTGCCGCTGGTGCGGTGTAAAACCGTTGATTTGGAAGTGCCGGCTGAAGCCGAAATCGTGTTGGAAGGCTATGTGGATATGAACGATTTAAAAATGGAAGGGCCGTTCGGCGATCATACCGGATATTATTCTCCCGCAAAAGAATTTCCGGTATTTCATGTTACGTGCATGACGCACAGAAAAAATCCGGTCTACATCACTACAGTGGTAGGGAAGCCCCCGATGGAGGACTGTTACTTGGGCAAAGCCACGGAACGGATTTTTTTGCCGTTCATCCGGAAAATGATTCCTGAAATCGTGGACATTCATTTGCCGTGGGAAGGCGTGTTCCACAATTGCATTTTAGTTTCCGTTCAGAAATCCTACCCCTTTCAGGCCCGCAAAGTAATGAACGCCATTTGGGGGCTTGGACAGATGATGTTTTCAAAATTTATTTTCGTGTTTGATGCGGACACAAATGTTCAGGACTTGCGAGAGGTTGCGTTCAAAGCCTTCAGTCATACCGATCCCAAACGGGATTTAGTGATTGCCGAAGGCCCGGTAGACGAGCTGGACCACTGCGCATCGCAGCATTTGTGGGGAAGCAAAATGGGCGTAGACTGCACCTCCAAGCTGCCGGAAGAGGGAATGCAGCGAGCGTGGCCTGAAGAAATGCGGATGAGCGAGGCGATTCAAGAGATGGTGACGAAGCGGTGGGAGGAGTATGGACTACATAGTCGTCAGTCGTCAGTCATCAGTCGTGAGCAGGCCGACGACCCACGACTGACGACCCCCTCCAAACTACTGGCGGGCAAGCACGACTGACGACGAGAGAAGAACTTATGCGACGTGTCAAAACTTTCCTCCAAGCCATCAAATTCGAGCACACGCTATTTGCCCTGCCTTTTGCCTATTTAGGTCTTTTTTTAGGTGAGCAAGGCCTGCCGCGGTTTCGCGTTTTCTTTTGGGTGACACTGGCCATGGTCGCTCTTCGCACAGCGGGAATGATTGCAAACCGCCTGGCCGATTTCGAGTTTGACCGGCGCAATCCGCGCACCCAGCTATGGCCTGTATCACAGGGATTGATTTCGAGGAGATGGCTTCAATTGTTAGCTGCTTTGTCATTGGCTATTTATTTTCTGGCTTGCGCCTCATTGAATACTCTTTGCTTTGCTCTTTCACCCATCCCTTGTCTCATGATCCTTACTTATCCTTATCTCAAACGGTTTACTTGGCTGTGCCATATTTTTTTGGGAGCGATATTGGCATTGGCGCCATTAGGAGGATGGGCGGCTTCGCGCGGTGTCGTTGGCTTGGAGGCCTTGCCCTTGGCTTTTTCCGTGCTTTTTTGGGTGGCCGGATTTGATATACTTTACGCTTTGCAAGACGAGGAATTCGACAGGCGGGAAGGGCTTTTTTCCATTCCCGCTCATTTTGGGCGCAAAGCCGGTCTTCTGCTTGCCGGTGTTTTTCACGTACTCGCCGTGGCTTCGCTCGTTTGGCTTGGGCAGAGCGCCGGCCTACATATATATTATTGGGCTGCTATGATATTGGCTTCCGTCGTGATGCTCCAAGAATACTTGCCCGGCGTACGGTTATGGTTTATTCCAAACGCGGCATTTAGCGTGATTTTATTTTTCGGAACGTGGCTCGACTTAACACTTCGATGACAGAACAACCCGCAAAAAATCATCCCATTATTGTGGCCGTCACAGGCGCCAGCGGAATGCCCTACGGTCAGAGAGTTATCGAGACCTTGGCGGAGTCCGGCCGCAAAGTGATTGTAGTGGTCTCTGACCACGCGCGCATTGTCCTCAAGGAAGAAATGAGCGCAGACTTTCTCAAGGTCGATCATCCTAATATTCAATTCATGAATTACCGCGACATCGCCGCGCCTATAGCCAGCGGCTCGTTTCCCACGGCCGGCATGATCGTTTGCCCCTGCTCCATGTCTACGCTGGGAGAAATCGCGGGAGGCATTTCGCGTAATCTTATTGCGCGTGCCGCGGATGTAACCGTTAAAGAAGGACGGAAACTGATGCTTGTTCCGCGCGAGATGCCTTTTAGCGCCATTCATCTGGAAAATATGCTGAAGCTCGCAAAAATCGGCGTTACGATTATGCCCGCCTCGCCGGGTTTTTATCATCATCCGAAAAAAATTGACGATGTAGTGGATTTCGTGGCCGGAAAAATTCTGGATCATTTTGGAATCGAACACAGTTTGTATAAGCGGTGGGGAACGAATGAATTTAATCTGGAAGAACTCGGAACTTTCTGATATTGCCGGAAAAGTATTCCGCGGCGAAAGAATCACGCCCGAAGATGCGCTCGTGTGTCTCGGGACATGTGAGCTGAATACCCTGGGCTATTTGGCCGACTTTGTCCGCAAAAAAAAATGCGGGGAAGATGTTTGCTACAGCGTCTACCTGAATATCAATCACACCAACTTGTGTTATCTAAGCTGCCAGCTCTGCGCCTTTAAGCGTACAAGCGGAGAAGAGGGCGCTTATACGCTTTCTGTAGAAGAGGTCCACTCGCGCGTGCGCAAAGCGCTTGAGGAGTATCATATTAATGAAGTACACATTGTAGGCGGCCTTACCTACGAAATCTCTTTTGAGATGGTCTTAGAGATGATACGCCGTATTCGCTCGCTTTCCGGGGATTTGTTTATCAAGGCCTTTACCGCTGTTGAAATCGATCACTTTGCCCGGCAAACACGCACCAGCTGGAAAGAAGTGCTTGGCGAGCTCAAAGAAGCGGGGCTTTCGGGCATGCCGGGCGGCGGGGCGGAAATTTTTGCCGAGCCCGTGCGTTCCAAAATCGCGCGCGGGAAAATTTCAGGCGATAAGTGGCTCGCTGTGATGAAAGAAGCGCATGAAAATGGCGTGAAAACAAACGCCACCATGCTCTATGGCCATATCGAATCCGCAGAGGATATTGCCGATCACATGAACCGCCTGCGCCGGCTCCAGGATGAGACGAACGGATTTAGCTCATTTATACCGCTTGCTTTTCAGCCGGACAACACAGAGCTGGAAGCCAAGGAGCAAATCCATTTTACCGATGGGATCACGGATTTGAAAATTTATGCCACGGCTCGTATTTTTCTGGATAATTTCCCGCATATCAAAGCCTATTGGACTACATTGGGAATAAAAATTGCCCAGGTAGCTCTTTCTTTTGGCGTGGATGATTTAGGCGGCACGGCCATTGACGAGAAAATTATGCACGACGCCGGAGCCAAAACTCCTGTTTCCCTTCGCGAAGAAGAGCTTGTGCGGCTCATTCGCAGCTCAGGCCGCTTGCCCCGGCGCGTCGATTCCAGTTACGCGTTATCCTCATGAATATCCGTGTGGGGAAAACCCCTTACATCAACGCGTTTCCTTTTTATCATGGACTGGGTGATGCTCGTGCCTCGCTCTCCATTGATTTTGTAGAAGACACGCCCGCCATGTTGAATGAGAAAATCCGCTCGGGCCTGCTTCATGCCTCGCTCGTTTCTTCTCTGGAATATGCCCGCACGAGTAAGGAATATTATGTGCTTCCGGGACTCTCGGTTTCTGCTCGTGAGGCCTCGCAAAGCGTGGGGCTCGTTTGGCAGGGTGCCCTCGAAGAGCTGGCGGGAAAGGATATTTTTTTCTCGCAGGCCAGTCTCAGCTCCGTCGCGCTTTTGGATATACTGCTTAAGGAGCGGTTTGAGATTTTTAAAACCCGTCTCATACCGGCGCGCGAAAATGAAAAAGAAAATATTGTAAAAAAAGGCGGCCCGCTGCTTGTGATAGGCGATGAAGCGCTTCATCTCAGGAGCGAGCTTGAAATGGGATTTTACGATTTAAGCACGCTCTGGTGGGCATGGATGAAGAAGCCTTTTTGTTTTGCGCTTTGGGTGGTGCGCAAAGAGTACACAGACGCAAATCCGGATGTGGTTAGGGAATTTATGAATCAATTAGGCCGGAGAGTGGAGAAGAATATTTCTTCCCTGCATGAAACGATTCAATCCATTGTTCCATTAAATGGGTTTTCCAAAGAATATTTGAAACAGTATCTTCAAAATTTTGATTATGGTTTAAGCGGAGACATTCTCCAGGGTCTCTTCCTTTTTTATGAGCGTGCCGCCCGGTTAGGTTGGACGGAAAGAGTGAATAAGCTGGAGTTTATCCCCCTCTCGAGAGGGGACTATTAATTATGGCTGCATTAATTGATCAATCTTTAGCGGAGCAAATTCTGGAAAAGCGCTTGCGCGGCGAGCGCTTGAGCCTGGAAGACGGCGTGCTTCTTTTCCACGCCAATCTTACGCTGTTAGGGCAGGCGGCTCATGCGGTCCGATGCGCGATGCACCCTGAACCTGTGGTCACCTTTGTCATCGACCGCAACGTGGCTACGACCAACGCCTGCATTGTGGACTGTGATTTTTGCGCCTTTTACGTTTCTCCGAAATCCGAAAAAAAATATGTCACGGAATTTGACGAAATTTTCAGAAATCTGGATGCATTGACGGACATAGGCGGGACGCAGGTGCTATTTCAGGGCGGGATTAATCCCGAGCTGCGGCTGGGGCATTACCTGAATTTATTTCGCACCGTCAAAGAGCGCTATCCTTCGCTTCATATTCATTCTCTCTCGCCCGAGGAAATCCATTACCTCACCAAGCGCGAGCGCCTGACGGCGGAGGAAGTGCTCGGCGAGCTTAAAGCAGCGGGGCTCAACTCGCTTCCGGGGGGAGGCGCTGAGATTTTGGTGGATAGAGTGCGCAGCACCATCAGCCCCAAAAAAATCCCGGCCTCGCGCTGGCTGGAAATTATGCGCGCCGCTTACAACGTGGGGCTCAAGGGCACGGCCACCATGATGTACGGGCACATCGAAACTTTAGAGGAGCGCGTGATTCACTTTTTGAAGCTCCGCGAGCTGCAAGACGACACCGGTGTATTTCGCGCTTTTATTCCGTGGAGTTTCTCTGCTCCGAATACTCCGCGCATGAGTCATATTCCGATGGCTGGAGGAGAAGATTATTTGAGAACCATGGCCGTCTCCCGGCTTGTGATAGATAACATTCCCAATTTCCAAACCGGCTGGGTGACTGAAGGCACGAAGCTGGCGCAAGTGGCCTTGGCTTATGGAGCCAATGACATGGGTGGCATTCTAATGGAAGAGCGTGTGGTGAAAGCCACCGGTATTGTCCATGACACCAGCCGCGAAGAATTTTTGAACCTAATCCGGAAAGCCGGTTACCGCGCGGCACAGCGCGATACAAACTATGAAATTGTCCGATATTTCTAGTCTGTCATTCCCAACATTCTGTCATTCCATAGGGGTATTCTGTCACCCCCGCGAAAGCGGGGGTCCAGTGACTTTCAATCAAGGTGATAGCTATGAGAGAGTATTACATTTACATCTTAGCCAATAGAAGGAATGGCACCCTTTATACAGGAGTTACCAATATTGGAATGATTTGTATTGGGAATTGACGGAAGAAGATGAACCCAAAACCAAAGTCACTGGACCCCCGCTTTCGCGGGGGTGACAGATCAGCTATAGTCATGATTCCATCCTACGCCCGTCCGCAGCCGGAGATACGCGAAATTTTTGACCGGGTTTCCGGCCGTTATGACTTTCTGAATTCTTTTTTGAGTTTTGGCCGCGATAAAAGCTGGCGCAAAAAGGCCGTGCTCGAGGCTCTTATGGGAGACGAAGAATCCATTCTGGATATCGGCACGGGCTCGGGGGCGTTTCTCGAGGAGTTTTTAAAACGGCATGAGTTTGAACGCGCGGCAGGTGCGGATATTTCCGAAGAGATGCTGGCTTTGGCAAAAAATCGGCTGGGCGGGAAGGCGGAATTTTATCTCATCTCAGGAATTTCGCTTGGATGTGCGGGCTCTCAATTTGTAACCGTTCAGAGTGGGTGTCATTCCGGCGAAGGCCGGAATCTTTCCGCCAAAGGCGGATCCGCCTTTGGCGGAAAAACCTCAAAACAAGATGCCAGCCTACGCTGGCATGACACCCACCCTGAACGCTTACCTCAATTTGACATTGCCAGTTCCGCTTTTGTATTAAGAAGCATTTCCAATTTGCCGGATTTTTTTAAGGAAGTTTTTTCTGTGATCAAGCCGGGAGGAAAGTTTGTGATTCTGGAATTGACGCGGCCCAAACCAGTTCTTATGAGGTGGCTTTATTTCTGTTATCTCAATTTTTACCTTCCTTGCGTGGGAAGGTTTCTCTCCGGCTCACGGAATGCTTATCAATTTCTATCGGGTTCTATTCAGCAATTTCCCGAGATTTCCGAAATCCAAACCATGCTCGAATCAAGCGGTTTTGGGAAAGTGAAGATCCACTCGCTTGACCTTGGCATTTGCACCTTATTCATTGCGGAGAAAACATCATGAGCGTTGAGGCATTGTTGATGCAACAGGGCATTGTGCTTCCCGCGCCTGCGCCGGCCATTGGCTCTTATGCGCCGGTGATTCAATCCGGAAAATTTTTATTTTTAAGCGGGGTGCTTTCCAAAACGGCGCAGGGGGAAGTTTTTTCCGGGCGCGGTGGCCAGGATTCGCTGGAACGGGGAGCGCAGGCCGCACGGCTTGCGGCTTTGAATGCGCTTGCGCTCTTACGCAATTATTTAGACAACCTGGATCGTATAGAAAAAATCATTCGGCTGGTTGGCTATGTGCAAAGCGAGCCCTCGTTTCAAGATCAGTCTAAAGTTTTAAACGGCGCTTCCGATTTACTCATCAGCTTATTCGGCGAAAAGGGCCGCCATGCCCGCTCCGCCGTAGGGGTCGCCGGCCTTCCCCTGGGGGCCTTTGTTGAAATCGAAATGACAGTGGAAATTTAGGGACCGTCCCCGAAGGGGGCTGTCCTTTTTTTCTTAAAGGAGATTCGTGAAAAAAATTCTAAAAACAGTTTTGATTCTTTCCCTCGTCCTTGTGATCCCCGCAATTTTGGCGCCGATGATTTACCCGTGGGTTCAAAATAAATATCCTTTTGAGCGTGTCTTAAGCCGGCTCATTATGATTTCCGGTGTTCTGGCCGCAGTGCTTTTGGTAGGACGCAATGTACTGGCTTTCCGGCGCTTCGGATTCTCCGGAGTGACTCACTGGTACCGGTGGCTTTTCATCGGACTGGGCTTGGGCCTCGCGCTGATTTTTGCCCTGGAATTTTTTGAAACCATTCTCGGCGCCTATGATTTAGGCCTTCGTGTAAAACTGAATCGTGTGCCCGAACGTATTGGCAAAGCCTTATTAACCGGTCTTGTGGTGGGGACAGTGGAAGAATTTTTCTTCCGCGGATTTATCTTTATTCTCCTGGCGAGGGTGATGCATTGGAAAGCGAGTTTTATTCTGACGAATCTGATGTACGCCTTGCTTCATTTTTTCCACGGTACAAAAACCGCGTGGGTTTCTCCAAATGCGGGGGATAGCTTTCAAGTGATGCTGAGTTGGATAACTCCGCTGGGCGATTGGCAGACCTTGCTTCCGCAGATGTTTGGATTATTTTTGTTTGGCTGTATTCTCTCGTATGCCTTTCTGAAGTCCGGCGGGCTTTATCTTCCGATAGGCATCCATGCCGGGGCCGTGGCCTTTCTAAAATTTGATGTGCTTTTTTTCGCTGCGAAGCATGATTTACCCGAATGGCTTTACGGCGGCAAAGATTTTTACGCCGGTATTATCGGTTGGGCATTTTTGTCCCTATTTTGGCTCTCGCTATGGCTTTGGCTTAAGAGACGGCCTCAGACGTCGTGGGGACTGTCCCCGTAGGGACTGTTTCTTGCCCCCCCTCACTCCTCATTCCGCTTGCTTTTTTCCCCAGATATGCTATTTATTACAATCTAAATAAATTTGTTTAGAAAGTGGTGGCGCCCAAGGCATGTTTTCCTTCTTCCATAATACTTTTTGGTCTCGAATTGTTTCTTTTCTTACGGCTCTCGTTTTTTCTTTTTCCTGCCTGCCAGCCAACGCCCAAAGCATTGTTCCCGTCACTTTTTCTTCTTTTCTAATTCATCCGCCTTATCTAAAGCAGCTTTCAGAACGTCCTACGCTTTATGTAATCCAAGATGCTCATGACAGTTTGGAAGCGCAAACGGGTATTCGAAATATTCTGAGAGAATTGGCGGCTCAGGATAAAATCGACACGGTGCTTTTTGAAGGAGGAAGTCGGGCGCTGGCGCGCGCCTTTTATGATTTTGATCCGGATCAAAAAATCAACCAAGCGATTTGGGACGAGTTGTTTTCGCAAGGAGCGCTGAGCGGCGTAGAGCGCTACGGCCTGGAGGCCCCTCAGAAAATAGATTTTGTGGGAGTAGAAGACGCCGAGACTTATCTCGATGACGTGCAAGCCTTGGCCGATTTATTTGTCCGGAGAGAAAAATTTGAGCCTGCAATCCGCAAAGAGAATCACAAATTCAAACGATTGCTTGAGAAGCAAATCCCCGCGCCGCTTAAAAAAATATTGAATCAGCAAGATGCGTTCAAAGACGGGCGGACGAGTTTAGAAGGGCGTGTCCGTTTCCTGGCCCGCAATGCCGAAACACGGCTCAACTTGAGGTTGAAAGAGGCTCAAAATCAAATTCACTGGCCGCAACTCGCTCGTTTCTTAAAAGTTCTGGAACTAGAGCCCGCTATTCATAGCGCCGCTATTCCTGCGAAATTAGCGCAATTTCGAAAACGCAGCCTGGCCGATTCCCGGCTCGCATCTCTTTCATTTTTATGGAATGCCAACGAGCATTTTCGCGCCTCAGGTCATGTACGCTGGTACTTTGAGGAATGGATAGAGCGCGCCGGAAATGTGCCCGACGCCGCCTTATATCCTTGGATTTCTTATCATGTGTTGAAAGATGAATTATCGCCGAAGGCCTTGACGGAAGAAGTCGCACGGCTAGAAGAATTGTTGATTCAGAATCTTGCGCCAAGTACGGCTACACGCAAGGCTATTAGAAGCATTCGTGAGTGGGAACGAACCAAAAGATTATTGCGGGGAGAGCTTACACGGGAGGATTGGCACGAAATCAGCGCATCTCAAAGAATCAGCCGCCGGTTTCCTTCGGCTGTCCGTCATTACCGCTTGGCCGCGCGCCGCGATAAAATTATTGCGCGCAATGCGCTTCGATATTTCAAAGCGCACCCCGGCCGCCCGGCGGCTCTTGTCATCGGAGGTTTTCACACAGAAGCGGTTACCCGCGCACTTAAATCGCGCGATATTTCTTTTCAATTAATTACGCCGGCCATTTCCGGACAAACACAAAAAATTGATTACTCTTCATTTTTTCTTCCGGTACTCAGGACAAAACACAGCACCGCCAAGCCGCATTTGGGAGCGCTTCCGCAAAATGACAAGCGCGTGCAAGTTCTCCGCGATGAATTTCATCGTTTGGTAAATTCGTTAAAGGTATTAGGCGCAGAAAGTTTGGGTCGCAAAAAGGCATTGCCGGATCCCGAGAATTGGCCCGAAGAAGGCGATTTGGGAAGGCTGCGCCAGTTTTTTATGTGGAAGAAAGCGGAACTAAAAAAATTGGGGTTGAAGGGAGCAGAGCTTGAAGAAGCGCTGTACGAGAATAAACGCCAATTGCACGGCCGATTGGGTGGAAGAGCTGAACATTCGGATGCGGTACAGGGAGGAAAACGTGCGGTGTTTTTAAGAGGGATGGCGTCCAAAGCAACTGAAATAGGTTTTCAAGATATGCCGACGGAAGAAGAGGTTCGGGAAGCATTTAAAGTTTTGGAAGCAAAACAAGCAGTTACTTTAAGGAAACCTAAACATAAGCCGGTTGAATATGAGCCGAGCATAAATTGGGAAGAAAAATTGCTGGAAGCAGCCGAGGCCGTAGACGGAGATCAAAAAGGAACGGAAGTGTTACGAAATATTTTAGAAGCGGCCTGTGGAAAAGGAGATGGAAGAATCTCTACAAGCGATTTGCAAAGGAGAACTTCTTTAAAGTCGGAAAATTTAAAATCCCTCTTGGAAAAGTTACGCGATGCGGGCCAGGTGCTGGTGGAAGAAAACGGAGAAGGCGCATCGGTTCGATGGGCCCCCTTGAGCACAAACGGCGATACAAAAGCGCGCCGCGCTGCAATAGACGCATTTTTGCTGAATGTTTTGGCGCCCAAAGAGGTAGTTACATCAGCGCCGCCTTCAGAAATTAAGGATGCTGAGGCTGATACGAAAGCGGAATTGGCGGAACCGCCGCCGGGCCCTTCCCCAAAAGCTGTGCCGGAAATCGAATTTGTAACTTCCGTTCGAGTGCGGGAAGCAGCACTTGGGTTGGAAACCGCACTGAACGCAAAAATTACCGAAGCGCAAACGCGATTGGAAGCGGATGAAGAGCTGAATGAAAAATGGATAGCTTCTATTCGAAGCAGAATCACCAGAGAAATTATCTCCGGAATTACTGAGAGAGAATTAGAAAAGCGCCGTAAAAAGATTTTAGAAAAAATAGATGGCGGGAAATACTGCCAATTTCAAAAGACCGGTTTGCCGGAAACGCCAGCCACCCCATCCAAAGATTTATCCATTGATTCAAAAACGTTCGCCTCAAAATCACCGGCCCAAGCCCAGGATTATCAACTTTGGCTGGACTCTGTTTGGGCGGTAGTGCTCGGCATGATTCGCAGTGTAGAGCAGTTTGCCCAAGAAGACGAGGAAGTGAAGGCGGTGGCGATTCTTATTTATCGTGAACTGGAGGCGTTGCGAGGCCGCTATGCCTCTATTCCGGATATTTTGTCGCTTGAGAAAAAAATGAGTCGGCATCGAAGCCGACTCAATCGATTATTATCAGTCTTTCGTAATGATCTAGATCCGAAAAATGCGGCTTTTGTAGATGATGTAAACAAAACGTATGATGCAGATACTCAGGCTTTTGAAGCCATGCTTGCTTTGCTGGATATGCTTCTATTATTTGGCAGGGAACATATTACCGTGTCTCATATCATATCGAGAGGAGGGCTGGAAAACTATTGGGAGCTATGCCGCATATTTATTGATAGCATATTAAATAAAAATAAAGGTGAAAAATCACAGAGTGCATCGTTACGCACTATAGGTGCTTTGTTTTATGTCAAGGAGAGGCATATCTTAGGGGATCCAGAAGAAATCGGGGCCATAG
>JACQQR010000222.1 GCA_016206875.1 Candidatus Omnitrophota bacterium | reverse complement strand
TCCGGGGATGATATCCGATTTGCGCTTTTAGGCGGCCGCTTCGTGGGCGCCCCGGCGCTTTAACGGTTTTACGTGCTGCATTGCGTGGCCAGTCCGCTGGCAGCGGCGTTACTCATGGCCGTTCAATTATGGCCCAAACGCAAGGATGGCGGAATTTCGACACCCGTTTAATTATATTGACATCCCGGCCAAGGCCCGGAACCAGGATATAAACAGCTAAGTGGTAATGCCCCTGGATTCCGGCTTCGCCGGAATGACACGTGGCAAGCGTGTCACCCCAGCGCAGGCTGGGGTCTTGTCTTAAGATTCCGGCCTTCGCCGGAATGACACGTGGCAAGCGTGTCACCCCAGCGCAGGCTGGGGTCTTAGGGTTTTAAGATTCCGGCCTTCGCCGGAATGACAAGGAGTTTGCATGGAAGCGTTCAAGCAATTTATTAATAGCATCAGCACGCCGCAAATATTAGTTACGCTTGCGATCGTATTTTTTTTCCTCTACCTGAAGTTCGTGCGCTTTTTTACGCGTACTCCCGTATTTTTGGTCATGATGGCGTTCATACTTTTATTTTTTGGTGCCAGCCTCACTGATGAACATTTTCGTTCCGTGGTGACCCTGCCTGATAACGTCCCGATTGTGGGCATGCTCTTTTTGATTATCTTCTTCACCTGGTTCTCGCTGAAAAAAGCAGTCGACAACGACATGCGCATGGAACGCGGCGAGCCCACGTTTGAAGCTAGTGAAGCCAAAGAAAAACTATATACCTGGCCGCATCTGGTTTATATCGAATTTCTCTGCTTGATCATCGCCTCGATTGTTCTTTTGATTTGGGCTATTTTTCTGAAAGCGCCGCTGGAGGCCCCGGCGAATCCCACAGTTTCTCCGAATCCTTCTAAAGCGCCTTGGTATTTTTTAGGCCTTCAGGAAATGCTGGTGTACTTCGACCCCTGGATTGCCGGCGTGCTTTTGCCGGGCATGATTATCGTGGGGCTCATGGCCATTCCCTACCTGGACCGCAATCCGAAGGGAAGCGGCTACTACAGTTTCAAAGAACGTTCCTGGATCATCACGGGATTTCTTTTTGGTTTTTTGATTTTATGGATTTTCTTGATTATTTTGGGCACCTTTCTGCGCGGTCCCAACTGGAATTTCTTCGGCCCGTATGAGGTGTGGGACATGCATAAGCTTGTGCCGCTGGTGAACGTGAACTTGTCTGAATTGATTTGGGTGAAGTGGCTCGCCACCGGGCTTCCCAAATTTTGGCTGGTGCGGGAAATTTTTGGCATCATTCTGCTGGCTTTGTACTTCGGCCTTGTGCCGCTTGTGCTGGCCAAGACCGTTTTCCGGAATTTGTATATTCAATTAGGCCTGATTCGTTACGGACTTTTTTCCGCATTTTTGCTGGTGATGATGCTGATGCCCATCAAGATGTACTTGCGGTGGATGTTTAATCTGAAATATTTGGTGGGAATTCCGGAGTTCTTTTTTAACATTTAACTTCGCACGGCGTACGGAGTACAGCATACAGCGCGAAAAACAGCATTGTATTTACGCTGTACTCCGTACGCCATACTCTGTACGGTAATATGGCCAAACCCAACGATAAAGAATCTCTCTACAACACAAAGCATCTCTCCGTCATTTTTGGCATCATCAGCTTGATCCTCCTTGGGGTCATTGTGTGGATGGTGCTGGATGACCACAGCCGTGAATGGAAAAGCTATCAGCGTTCTTTCCGCCAGATGGAGTTTGAAAAAACTCAAGCAGACATCAAAAAAGCAGCCGGCAAAGTCAATATCAATGAACTAGGCAGGCTCAAGGCCGGCTTAGAGGCCAAAGAAAAAGAGCTGTCTTCCAAGAAAAAACTATTGGCGTCGAAACTCGCAACACAGCACAACGTGGCCGTGCGGCTTCAAAAAGCCGCGCAAAATTACCAGGTGGAAAAATCCTATTTCGAAGCGGTGCGTTATGCTTATGAATCGGCCGCGATGGAAAAGGACGAGCATCTTGTACAGATGAAAACATCTCACGAGCTGCGCAAAAAAGAACTCGCAAACGATTTGGATACGTGGCAGAAAAAAGTGAATCAATCGCAAACCGTGGTAGATGAGCTCACAAAAGAAAAAGAAAAAATAGACGCTGAGATTGCCGGGTTCACTCAGGAGCACGATGTGCTTGCGCAAAAAATAAGCGCCATGAGTGCTGAGGAAAAGCGCCTCAGCAAAAATCTGGAAGCCTTAAAGCCGGGCTGGTTTAACATGCTGCGCAATAGCCCCATATTTGATTTCATGGCGCCCACGTACAAAGTGCGCCAGCTGGTCATGGAAGACCTGTACGATGATTACAATTTCGTGCGTGTCCCCAAGGTGGATCGCTGCATTACCTGCCACACGGCCATTGACGTAAAGGGATTTGAGAACGCGCCTCAACCTTTTCGCACGCATCCCGATCTGGATACGTATTTGGGTTCCGCTTCACCGCATCCCCTGGATCAGTTTGCCTGCACGGTGTGCCACGGCGGCAATGGCCAAGCGCTTACTTTCTATCACACCGGTCACACACCCGACTCCGAAGAGGAGGCGCACGCTTGGGGAAAAAAATATGGCTGGGAGCCGGTGCATCATTGGGAGGATCCGATGCTGGCCATGAAAGATATTCAGGCTTCTTGTATGAAATGCCATCAAGGCGTCATGAGCATTCCCGAGGCGCCTAAAGTGAATGAAGGCCGCCGCTTATTTGAGCAATTGGGATGCTGGGGATGCCACAAAGTAGCGGGCATTGCCTCATTAAGGAAGGTGGGTCCGGATTTAACGCAACTTCGCGGGAAGGTGGATCCGGCCTGGACATCTAAATGGATTCGCGCGCCGCACAGTTTCCGCCCCGACACGAAAATGCCTCAGTTTTTCGGCCTATCCAATGCGCTCTCCCGGGAAGAAGAAGATGTTGAAGCCGCCGCTATCGGCGCCTATCTCTATCACCATTCCGCAGAATTTACGCCGGATGAAATTAAAGCTAAAGGCGATGCCGCAACCGGCGAGGACTTGGTGAAAAAAGTAGGGTGTTTAGGATGTCACGGCCTGGATAACATCAAGGTGAATGAATTTGCGCCGGACCTTTCTGCTATTGGCAGCAAGGTGAGTTTGGCATGGCTCGCGGATTGGCTGAAGAATCCAAAACATTATTGGCCCAAGACGCATATGCCCAGCTTGCGGCTCACCGACCAGGAAGCGGCGGATATCGCGGCCTACCTGTTGAGCAAAAAGAACGCCCGTTTTGATGCGATGAGCGAGCTGGAGCCCGACAAACAAATCCTCGATAATTTGGTTCAGGAGGAATTGCGTGAGTCGTATACAAAAGGCGAGGCCGAAGCCAAGCTTAAGGCAATGAGTGCGGATGAAAAGGGAGTTTATTTAGGCGAGCGCTTAATCACATTTTACGGGTGCTATGCCTGCCACGACATTAAAGGTTTTGAGAGCGCAAAGGAAATCGGAACCGAGCTCACGGAAGAAGGCAGCAAAGTCATTTCTCAATTTGATTTTGGCTTCTTGCACGACTTGCCGCATACCCGCCAGGCATTCTTCGACCAAAAGTTGAAAAATCCGCGTGCCTTTGACAAAGGCCGTGTCCGCACCCGCAAAGAAAAATTGAAAATGCCGAAATTTAATCTCACCGATGAAGAGCGTGCGGCGCTTGTGACCTATCTTACGGGCCTCAAGCGCGAATACATCCCGCTCTCCAAGCAAGTGGTTCCGGATGAGCGCATGAAAATGGAAGAGGCCGGAAAACGCATCATTCGCGATCACAATTGCGCGGGTTGTCATGAAGTCGACCGCGGCATAGGCGGAAATATCGCCAAGCTGGTGGAAGATCCGGGCATGGCGCCGCCCAGCATCGTGGGGCAAGGCAAGCGCACGCAAGATAAATGGCTTTTTGAATTCATCAAAAATCCGACGCCGGTGCGCCCGTGGCTCCATTTCCGCATGCCGACTTTTGGATTCACCGACGACCAGTTAGACACGCTGGTCAAAGGATTCCGCGCCGAAGATCATGTTCCGCTTACTTTTCAAGATCCCTCGGCCCATCCCACAGAAAAATCATTGGCTGATGGCGACAAACTATTCAACATGTTCCAATGCATAAAGTGTCACACGGCTTCTGCGCCCAAAGAGGGGGCTGCGATGTCGGCCAGTGAACTGGCGCCCAATCTTACACTGGCCCGCGACCGGCTCCGCCACGAGTGGATTGTGGATTGGTTAAAGGACCCGGAGGCACTGATGCCCGGCACACGCATGCCCGGCTATTTTCCCGACATGCAATCGCCTGCCCCCGATATTCTGGAAGGCGATGCCGCCAAGCAAATGGTTGCCCTGCGTGACTACGTGGTGAGCTTGGGTGATGAGCAGAAAGAAAAAGGTGAGCTGGAATGATACAACCCCGATACGAAAGGATTTTATGATTGCATGAATTCTCTTTTTGGGTTTAGGTATTTTGGATGTATTCAATTATGGAGTTCCATCACAGCTTTCTTGATTGTTATCTCGCCGCTTCTGTCCGCATATTCTTCTTCTGTTTCTATCGCGCCCCCAAGTAATCCCTCTGTTTTTTTGATTGAAGATGTGCACGGAAATTTGGATGTTCAGGAGCAGATTCATTGTTTACTCGAACAATTGATCGAGCACGAGCCTATTGGGCTTGTGCTTTTTGAAGGGGGAAGCCGTGCGTTTGATCCATCCGTGTATGAGCTGACACATGGGCCGGAAGAGAATCAAAATCTTTGGAATATTCTGTTCCATGAAGGCCAAATCAGCGCCTTGGAGCGCTGTGCGCTAGACTCCGGCCGGCACGTTCAATTTCTGGGAATAGAAGACGAAGCCGTCTACCGGGCGAATCTTTGCGCCGCGCAACAAGTGTACAGCCAGCAAGCGCCCGCAGAAGAAATGCTGCGACGTGTGGATGAAATACTGAAGAAATCATGCAGCCATTTTTCGAGATATACGCGAAAAATTCTGAATTTGTCTTCCGATTTTGACGGGGGAAATTTGAATGTTTACTCTTACGCACAAGGAGTGGTGCAAGTGGCTCGGAAAACATTGGGTTTGGCGCCGGCCAACGT
>JACQQR010000219.1 GCA_016206875.1 Candidatus Omnitrophota bacterium | reverse complement strand
TTGCTGCTGGCCGCCCGACAAACTCATTCCGGAATGATGGAGTTTATGCTCGACTTCTTTCCACAACGCCGCTTTTTGCAGCGATTTTTCGACAACCTCATCCAAAAACTGCTTGTTGCGGATTCCCGCCAGTTTTAAACCGCTGGCGACATTATCATACACGGAAAGTGTCGGAAAGGGATTCGGTCTTTGAAAGACCATTCCGACTTTTCGCCTTAACTCGATGAGATCGGCTGATTTTCTGTACATCTCCTCCTCATCCAATAAAACGCTTCCTTCCACTCTGGCACTCGCGGCCACTTCGTGCATTCTATTGAGACAGCGAATAAACGTCGTTTTCCCGCATCCCGAGGGGCCGATAATCGCCGTAACCCGCTGAGACATGATATCCAGATTGATATCGTGCAGGACCTGCATTTGTCCAAAATAGGCATTCAAGTGACGCACACGAATCCGGACATTCGCGGCAGTGGCAGTCGGAGTTGTGTCCGTATTAATCTTGGCCTCCTTGGAAAAAATCTTCTCATTTAAAAACATCGTACACAAACCTCGCTTAATGAGTAACCATTCAGTTGCCCCTCGCCCTTCCGCCACAGGCGGACCCGCCGAGGCGGGCGCGATCGAGACAGCAGAGGGAGAGGGCCGGACGCCTGCCTGCCGGCAGGCAGGCGGAGCGCCGGGGTGAGGGTGTAGCGCCAAACAAAACCCTCACCCTGAGTCCCTCTCCCTTTCTCGCCTTCGGCGGAAGGGAGAGGGGCAGCTGAACGGTTACCTTAATGATGCGCCTGGTACCTCGTTTTTGTCAAGAACCGGCTGATTAAAGTTAAAGCAAATACAATCCCGATTAAAACTAAGGCCCCGGCCCAAGCCTGTCTATGCCAGTCTTCGAAAGGAGAAATGGCGTAGGCAAAAATCTGCAGAGGCAAAGCCGCGATGGGTTCGGTGAGGCTTTGACTCCACACCCTGTTTCCAAAAGCAGTGAAAAGAAGCGGGGCAGTTTCTCCACTCACCCGGGCGATGGCCAGCAAGATTCCCGTCATAATTCCCGACATCGCTGTTTTCATCACAATGCTCACCGTGGTCCGAAAGCGGTTGATGCCTAACGCCAACGCCGCCTCGCGTAAGGTAACCGGGACCGTCTTCACAATTTCTTCGGTTGTGCGTAATGTAACCGGAATCAGCATGACCCCCAAGGCGAACGCGCCGCTCAAAACAGAAAAGCTCCTCATGGGGAGCACAAACAGCGTATAAGCAAAAATTCCTATAACAATGGAAGGGACGCCGGTCAATACATCGGCAGTGAAACGGATAACGGATGACATCGTACCTTTCCCAAACTCCGATAAATACACACCCCCGAAAACGCCCACAGGAATAGCCCACAAACAAGCCAGCGCTATTAAGAGCAGGCTCCCCACAATCGCATTGGCCATACCCCCGCCTGCCTCCCCCACAGGGCGCGGCAAGTGAGTGAAAAAGTCCAGATTGACGCTTCCGATGCCTTTGGAAATCAAGTAAATCAAAATGCTGATTAATGGGACGAGCACAACAACAGCGCAAATAAGCGTGGCCAACACCATGGCGGCGCTAAAAATTTTTCGTCCTATCTGATTCATGCCGGCACCCCCTTGACTTGCCGCGAGACAGACCAAACCAGCACCCGCGCAATAATATTCAAGATCAAGGTGACAATAAGCAGCACCAGTCCTGTTTCTACCAAAGCCGCGGTATAAAGCGGAGTCGTTGCTTCACTAAATTCGTTGGCAATCAGAGATGCCATTGTGTAAGCAGGCTCAAAAAGGGAAAGCGAAATGTCGTGACGGTTTCCGATGACCATGGTGACGGCCATAGTCTCACCCAGCGCGCGGCCAAGTCCCAGGAGAACCGCCCCCAAAATTCCGGAACGGCTTGGCGGCAGTACGGCAAGCTGTATCATTTCCCATCGCGTTGCGCCCAATGCCAGCGCCCCTTCTTTTAGCGGAGTCGGAATCGTCAAAAATATTTCGCGAGAAATGGAAGAGATCGTGGGAATAATCATAATGCTCAAAATAATTCCTGCCGCAAGCATCCCGACTCCGTAAGAAGGCCCTTGAAATAAAGGAAGGAATCCAAAATGTTTGCCGAGAAAAGGCTCAACCACAGTTCTCAAGACCGGACACAATACGAAAATCCCCCAAAGCCCATAAATTACACTGGGAATAGCCGCCAATAGTTCAATTAAAGCGGCGAGCGGTTTTCGAATCCAAGGAGGGCCTAGCTCGGATAAAAAGATAGCGATGCCCATAGAAAGCGGCACTGCAAATATCAACGCGAGCAGTGAGGAGACTAATGTGCCATAGATAACCGGGAGGATGCCGAAATGCTCCTTGACCGCATCCCATTCTGAAGACCAAAGAAATGCCCAGCCAAATTGCCGGATAGAAGGCCAGGATTCCCGTAAGAGAACCAGAAAAAGAAGCACCGCCAGTCCGACGCTGGACCATGCCAGCACGCCGACAAAAATACGGAAAGCCTCATCAATAAGCCGCCCTCGCGGGGCGCCCTTTTTGATGAGGCTTTCAATACGCTCTAAATCAGCCGATCTGGATTTCCTCGAGCTTGCTATCAATCTTCTCCGCCATTTCTTGTGGAAGTGACGCATACAGCAGTTCGTTAGCGTACTTTTGCCCGTCGCGAACAGCCCATTTTAAAAATTCCACGACGGCCCGCCCTTTTTGGGCGTCTTTTTGTTTCTGATAAATCAAAATCCAGGTAAAACCGGCTATAGGATAAGCCTCGGGCCCATCCGGGTTCACCAATGAAACCCGGAAATCGCCCGGCATGTCGTCTAATTTTCCTTGTATGGCTTTTGTCGTGGACTCTAAAGAAGGGGTGATGAAATTTCCTGATTTATTTTGCACTTGAGCATAAGCAAGATGATTTTTCTCGGCATAAGCCAGCTCCACATAACCCAGCGAATTAGGCGTTTGTTTGATGGTGCCTGCAACGCCCTCATTTCCTTTGCCCCCTAGCCCCACCGGCCAGCTCACTGATGTTCCCTTTCCAACATTTCTTTTCCACGTAGATGATATAGAAGAAAGATAATCGGTAAAAATATTCGTGGTTCCGCTGCCATCGGACCGGTGCACTACAATGATATCCGCGTTGGGCAAACTCACATCCGGATTATTTCCGCTAATGGCGGGGTCATCCCATTTTTTTATTTCTCCCAAAAAAATGCCGGAAATCGCATCGGGCGTCAGCTTCAATTTTTCGCTTACGCCCGGAAGATGATAGGTAACCACCACCGCCCCGGCTACGGTTGGAATATGAATGAGCCTTCCGGGCGCCGCTTTCAGTTGTTCGTTGGTTAGGAACGCATCGGAAGCGCCAAAGTCTACTGTGCGGGCGGAAATCTGCTTGATGCCTCCTCCCGATCCGATCGACTGATAGTTAAAATTGACTGACGGATTTACTTTTTGATATTCGGAAAACCATTTTGAATAGATAGGATACGGAAATGTAGCGCCGGCTCCATTAATTAATTTGGGCCTATCCGCAAATCCCAGCGGTGTGAGCATCATCATCAAACTTAATATGCCTGCAGCCGAAGCTAAAAATCTATTGGTCCGTTTCATAGAAGCTCCTTGTAACGTTTATGGTTCTGCATCATGTCAAGACTACGTAAAGTTTATGTAAAAGCTGCATTAGAACTTCCAAACCAGGTCCAACTGAAACCGGCGCGTTTGCTGATCCATGACTCCGGCTGTGCCCGCGTTCAAGTTATCTGTAAAATTCATGGAACCCGCCAACGCCAAACTATCTGTGATCATGTAAGCCAGTTTCACCACGCTTCCTTGTTTGCCCACTCCTCCCAGGCCAAAATCGCTGTCACTAAAGGCGCCTACAACCGCATTGGCTCCGATATAACGGTACTCGTACCTCGCCTCCCAATCCCCTTTCTGTTTGAGCTGCCCTAAGCGCGTGCCGATAGCCCAGGCAAAATTAGAATGAAGAATTGTAGGCCCTTGCGAGGCAATCGGGCTGCTGGCAGGATTCCCCGCAACGTCCAGGAAAAGTCGCGTGGGAAAACCATATGGATAAAGGGCTAATTCCGAATACGATTCAATCACTTGGAAATTACGCGTGTCCAATTGCGTGGTAGGGCCGCTCGTGTTTGGGTTTCCGTTGGCAAGGCTTGTCGTACCGATAATAAAGTTACTGCCGTTGGCAAAATCGGCATAATTGTAGTAGGAAACAGCCTGAAGCATGTCGACCGGACGTTCCAGAAAAGGAACATAAAACACAGGGTTGAGGCCTCCCTGAACCGCAAAAAGCTGGGCATCTCCTGCGCTGGCCAGACTGGAATCTTCGTCAAGTATGTATTGGCCGCCCGTGATATAGGCTTTGAGATCCAGGTTGTCGGATTCAATAACCTTAATATCTACTTTTTCATAGATACCTTCCGGTTTGACATCGCGATCCCAAATCAGTTCCGATGAGCCTAATTCAAACGGATTATTGGCCTTGCCCCCCGTTATTTCAAGTTTCTCGACCGGACCGATTTTGGCCCAGTTGGGCATGTAGGTTGCGTAGGCCTTCTCGATAAAAATATTTTTAAAATTGAACACGTTGTCAAACGTGCTGTTAGTTGAAAGAGGATCCACATTGGTGCCGTTGGTTTGTTCGCCGGAGGCCATAGCAAATCCTATTTTCATTTCATCGCTAAATTTCTTTTCAAATCCATAACGCAAACGAAAGCGGAAGCGGTTACGCGGGTCCGTTTCGCTGGGATTTCCGCTCGTAAAATCAAACCCTTCGTAGCGAAGCCGTAAATCCCCCCCAAACTTCAAATCCTTCAGCCATTTATTAGAACCTCCCAACGCGGTTGACAAGCGATCCTCAAAATCTTTATCTGTCATAACAGAAGGTTCACTCACTGCTTGTGTTCCGGATGGGCTTTCTAGATGCCCTTTAATTTCGAGCTGGCGGATTTTGTCGTCCTGCCGCTCAATAGTTTTTTTCATTTGGTTCATTTCTCTTCCCATTTCTTGAACCATTTTGGACAACGCCGCTACTTGATCCACGTCTGCCCATGCTGCCGGCGTCATCGCCAAACTAAACAAGCAGGCCAGCGCCGCTAATTTTTTTGATTTCATAATTCCTCCTCCTGTGAGTTCCAAATGAAGGTGACAGTCACTAAAGTGACAGTCACCTTCAATGCTTAAGAATCATAAAAAATGGATGTGTGACACGCGTGAAGAGAGTGTAAATTTTATGTAAGGGAAAAAGTGACTG
>JACQQR010000221.1 GCA_016206875.1 Candidatus Omnitrophota bacterium | reverse complement strand
GTGGAAAGAGATTAAGCAGTCGTGGGTCGTCAGTCGTGGGTCGTCAGTCGCGGGCATGCCTGCTGACGACCCACGACTGACGACTGCTCTGGAGTTCTACCGGACGGCCGAGAGGCGCAATGATGTTTTGGTGCGCAATACGCTTCAAAAAATGCGCGGGCGCCGGCGGGGAAACGCCGTTCTCATTGCAGGAGGTTTTCACACGGAAGGATTGGTGAAACGGTTTCGAGAGAAAAAAATTTCTTATTCGGTGATCACGCCGCAATTTTTGGCGCAAAAAGAGAGCACTTACTTTGAACGCGCTTCGGATTTCAGTCCGAAAATCGAGTGGTCCCAATTAGAACTCCCTCCGGCTTCTTTGCCGATGCTTGAGGATTACGCAGCGCAAGGCGCGAGCGGGAAGAGGCTTGCCGCACAGAAACTGGAAATCGCGATGAAGTATTTACCGGCGGCGCTCAGGCAAGAGTTGGATGTGCGCTTTGCCTTTTCAAAAAATCCGCGGCGCTCATTGCAGAGATTGCTTAAGAAACTAGCCGAAAATCCCCATTTGAGACAAGCCGGATTCCGGGTCCGTACACAGCATCCAAACCGGATCGAAGTTTCCCTGACCCAAACCGGCGCTCGCTTTACACTTCGATTGTCAGGCGACCGGCTCCAGATCACCCGCGCCTTGAGCCTCGGTGAAGCCCTGTATAGGACAGAAGGGGAGCTCTTTGAAGATCTGGAATATCTTGCGGACTACCTGGATATCAGAGAAATTGAGCAAAGGGCCTCGGGGGTGGATCCAGAAGAGCTGCGTAAAAAATTGGATCAGGCTTTGCGCAAAGGGGTGTTTTCCGAAGCCGTTCACAAAAAAATAATGAAACAGGTCATGAACGGTTCCGGTAAAAAGTTGAAATTGCGCCAAGAAAGATTTTCTTTGGCTGTTGTAAGAAGCTTGCTGGACGAGCTTTTGCGAGAGCCGAATACTCCGTTTACAGCGCCCAGAAATCCCAAATACCGCGATGTGCATTTTCTCTATCCTCACTCCATACCCAATGCCTTGTTGAAGCGCTCCGAGTTTGTGAAGCTTCGCGAGGAACTCTCCCGCATTGCGGACGAAGCGGCTCAGGAAGGCAAAAATATCATTTTTGTCCTGGAACGCGATATGCCGGCAGCCGATATCAAAGTCATGCTAGAAGTGCTCTATAAAATATATGGATTGCGAAAACAGCAGCAAGCAAAAGTATTAGGCGGCCATGGAAGGCAAGGATTGCTGAGATACGAACTTGAAATTAATTCCGCAAAGAGAGAAACGCTGGATCTGCCCGCAAATCAAGTCGACGCCATTTTTTCTAACGTATCGCCTCGCCCCATTGAAGGAACTGAGGAGTGGGATTTTTCTGATTTTGAAATGGACGAGCGGGCGCGGCCCTTGATGGAGGCTGTGCTCCGGCTTCACGAAAATTTATCTAAAAAGCTGGATGATATCCACCTATTTGCCAAGGACGACACCCCGTTGCGTCAGGATCTCTATTCGTGGCTGGCATCCACAAAACTAAAACTAGGCGCCAGGCTGCAATGGGTTTGGGAAGATGTAGCCGATTATGAACGACTGTATTGGGCAAAGGCGTTACATAGAAATTACGAACAAGCCCAGCGAGATGTATATGCCGGAAGGGTGGAAGAGGCCCGGAAGCACTTAAGCGATATGGCCCGGGCATTTGTCAAAGCCATTTATGTTGCCGAGAATCGCTTTTGCGAACAGGTGCGCGCGCTCAAGGATCGCAGTCCGCGCTCCGTGGTAGTGGCCGTTCGTTCACGGAGAAATTATGGAGGGCAGGCCTCATTATTGCGCCGGTGGGGCTATCAGCTAAACAATTTTACTTATGCGGGACAATGGAAAGAACTGCTGGATCCTCTCATGCGAACTTGTATCAATGCCCTGGACGCGCAGCTACATCAACCGGATGGCCAGCCGGCAGAAATGCATTTTGATGACACCATAAACTTGCGTGAATATTTGGCCATGGAGCTCATAATACTTTTAGCGGAGGGGCAAGATGCGGAATGGTTCCGAGCCAGATCTTCTTTGGAATTATCCGCGATCATCGCTTATTTAGCGGGTGAACAAATATTGCCGGAAGAATTTGTAAAAAAATTTGTAGCCGGGATGGCCCAGGAAACCGATGGGCAAACAGTAGGCAAAAAACTCTTCGACACGCTGAGCGCTCAGGGTGGATTCATAACTCAAGAAACATTATCCCGGATTTTGCATGAAAATAGAGAAGCTATCCAGGCGCCTATGAAAAGGACAGTGCTCGAACAAGAGCCCCTTCAAGCCTATTTTCAGCGAATTCGCGCGGCACAAAGAAAGTTTGGATCGCCTATACCCAGCCAGCCGCCGGAAGCCGCTATACCGGCGCCGGTTTCAGAGCCTGCACCGGCCGAACCCGCGGAGCCAATAACCGAACCACTAGGTACGCAGAAAGCAGCTGGGCCGGAAGCGATTGAAATGATTCCGGCCGAATCCCCGGCGCCGCCGGCACCAGCGCTTCCAGAAACGCCGGACATCGCAACCGGTACGGCTGAGCCCCCCGTTTCCCAACCGCCTGTACCCCCGGAAATGAAAACGGTTGAAACATTTCAAGAAGTTGTACCCACAGAACCGATTTATTCTTCAGAGAAATCTTTCTTGGAAGATCTGCAGTTTTTTGCGGAATATCTGGATTTTGGAGAAATTAAAGAGCAGGCAGAAAAGCTGCGCTCCAATCCGGAAGGGCCGGAAGGGGAGGCAGGGCTTAGGGCATTGCTTCTTCACAAACTCGAGCAAAGTGTGCACGCAACCGTATGGAGCGAACCGGTACGCGCAAGGCTCAAAGGAATCATCTCACCGAAGCAACCCGCCAAGAAAAAAGGAAAGGGAGAAGAGCCGTCGCTTCGGCTGGGAGAGCAGGGCATTAAAATTCCGCGCTCCGAACTCATGATTTTGCTGCGCGAATTCTTTCGCGAGCCCGGAGAAAATTTTGCCGTCTCTTGTGCAACCCCGGCCCGCTTTCGGGATGTGTGCTTTGTTTATACGCTTTTAAATAATCATGATTTACCCAGGGATTTTGAGTCGGTACAACCGGTTTTAGAACGATTAGTAGAAGGGGCAAACAAAGAAAATAAACCTGTCGTTTTTATTGTGCCCAGCGACACTTCCGCTTCTTTATGGAATGAGATGATGCGTGGCATGAAGCATCATCAACCGAAACAACCTTTCGATCGCAGAACGACACAAGAACATCTAAGGCTCTACCGTCAATTTCAAGACAAAGTAGAAAATAACTACCTGCCCGGCTCCGGCGACCCATTTCGCGCCTTGGCAACCGATGAATATGCCGCGTTGGCCGCTCATTTTGCCGAAGTGCTTGCCGGAAGAAGGACGTGGTCTCAGCAAAAGGAAATAGCTGTTTTTATGGACCAATTCATTAGCTGGCTTGAATCTCAAAAAAACACTTCGGGTACATTTCGCGTGCTGTTTGAATTGGAAGACGCTTCGGATCTTAGGGCCTATCAGTTCCGATTACTGAACCAGGCGAGCACCTCGGATGTAGCGAAAGTACTCCGGGCGGGGGATGTGGAGGCGGCCATACACCATTGGAAAGAAGGCCATGAATATATTTTTCATCAGTGGCGCCGGCGCTCTGAAATGCTCCCGAATCAGGTGGGACGATGGAAAGCAAAATATCCTGATGCCAAAATCGTACTTGTCCGGGATCCGGAATTTTTCGGAAGCCATTTGTTTTTATCAAATGGCTTATACCCCGTCGAGATTATCGACCTTGAAGCGCCCGCGAACCGTCAATGTATCTGGCCCGTGGCAAAAGCGTACGGGCATTCTTCTCCAACCGGCAGTGTATTTGATCGAGCCAATTCCGCTCAAGCCCCTATCGTTTTCTTGCGGGATATGGCCGCCAAAACCATGGGGAGCATTTTGTGCACAAGGCTTAAACAATTTTTCGCCGGCCGGCATTCTGTAGACCATTACGTCATTGTCAATGCAATGGCTGAAATGTTGACCGAAGAAGAAATAAGAGGAATTATTTCGGAACTTAGGCAAGAGGGCGCAAAAATAGGCTCTCAAAATATTTTTGAATACACAGGCGAGAAATTTCTTGCCTATCTGGCGAATCGCGAGCAAGTGACTGAAGTAGAATTAATGCAAAAAATTTTGGAAGACCACCGCATAAAACCTCATGAACAATTACAATATTACTCAACGCTTCTTTCGCCGGCAGGCGTGCATCCCCAACTCCAAAGATGGCAAGAAGCGCGCAAGCGTCTGGCGGATTCCCGGGAGCAATTTGAAGCAGAGACCCGGCAGGCACTGGCCCGCGATGCGATGCAAAGAAAACAATCAACGTTGAAAATTCAGCGCCGGCAATTGTCTGACTTCGCCGGACGTTTGCAAAAAGCGGGGGCTGGGCTTACTGCAAAACCCGGAAAACCGCTGCCGGAAGCTGCGCGCCGGCTTTGGCAATCGCTAACGCGGGTATTGTCTTCGCATCGTAACGCTTTGCGGGCTCGGGAAAATCGGTTGGATGCGATCCAAACCATATTGGATCAGAGGAGAGAAGAAGAACGGCAAGCCGAGCTTAGAAGGCAAGAAAAAGCCAGGGAGCAAGAGCTG
>JACQQR010000220.1 GCA_016206875.1 Candidatus Omnitrophota bacterium | reverse complement strand
TCTTCTTATATTGCATTGTTTTTCACTTAATGCGGACCTTAGAATTTAATCTATATTAAATTTATACTTCTTTTATATTTCAAATGGAGCGAAAAAATGATAGATTATTTCTCGCCATGAATACAGAAAAACCTTGGATACAAAAAGCGCGTCAGTTATACCGGCAAAGCCTGCATCCCGTGCCACATGAACTCAATGAGCTAGATTGGAAAATGGCTCTTTCGGAGGACAAGCATCGGATAGCCGAGCATCTCTGTGCATTTGCCAATCATCCGGGTGGCGCCTTCTTTTTATTTGGTGTCAATTCCGATGGAAAAAGTTGCGGTCTGGATCAGGATACGACCCATGAGATTATCAAAAAAATCGGCAATCTGGCGCGTCAGGCCGTGGAGCCCTCGCAAGCAATCGATCATTTTATCGATCAGGATCCTCAAACCGGAGATACGATTTTATTTGTGCACATATCAGAATCTTCGCAGAAGCCTGTACATCTTCGGGGGAAGGGTGTCGAATATTCTTTTATTCGAAGCGGGGGTCAAACGCGCAAGATGAGTAAGCAGGAAATCGTCAGCGTGGTACTCACATCAAAAACGCTTCGCTACGAAGACCTTGAAGCCCTTCGATGCGGGGAGTCTGATATTTTGGAACTGTTGGATCATGAGGTCTTCTTTCAGCTTTTGGGGATTCCATCCCTCGCGGGAATGGAAAAAGAAGCAACCATTGAACAACTGGTGAATCAAAAGCTGATTTACCGAAACGGCGGTGAAATTTCGATCAGCAATCTTGGAGTGATCACTGCGGCGCATAATTTCGATCTTTTCCCCGGCAAAGAGCGTTTCTCAGTGCGGGTGATCCATTATCGCGGAGTGTCCCGCATTGAGACGGAAAATGAAAAGGAGTTCAAGCGAGGCTATGGAACCGGTTTTCAGGAAATAATCCGTTATGTTCTCGGTCAGCTGCCGACGAGCGAAGTCATCCAGGATGCCCTGAGACGAAATGCCCCCGTTTATCCCGAGATTACGATACGTGAGCTTGTGGCTAATGCGCTGATTCATCGGGACTTCTTGATGACCGGAATGAATCCCATGATCGAGATTTTCTCAGACAGAATGGAAATTACCAATCCGGGGACTTTGCTGCCCTCAATTCGTCTTGAGCGGTTGATCGATATGGCGCCTGAATCCCGCAATGAATCCTTTGCGGCCTTGATGCGTCGTCTCGGGATTTGTGAAGAGCGGGGCAGCGGAATCGACAAGGCATTATTTGCGGTCGAAGTCTATGGACTTCCGCCCGTCAAATTTGTGAACGGTCCCAACGCCTTTAAAGCTATTTTGTATAGTCCAAAGACCTTTAAACAAATGTCGCCTGATGAACGGCTGGAGGCATGCCTTCAACACTGTTGTATCAGTTATTATGTCGCGCAGAAGCCCATGACCAACGCATCATTTAGAAAACGGCTTGGCTTGAAGGACGGGCAGTATGTGACGGCTTGGCGTATCATTGATACCGCCCTGGAAAAAAAATGGATTAAACCCCGGGATTCAAAAAAAGGCTCACGGAAATATGCCGCCTACATTCCTTTCTGGGCGTAAAGAGTGAAACCTGTCACGGTTGAGACCCCGGGGGCTTGTACCAAGATTGACCTTCTGGGAACTATTCTCAAGAAACTCCAATTTTGCGGCTTGCGAAAGACTGATATGTCCAATGTCAAGATTTGATCCTATTTTCCTCGCAACACCACCCCCTAAGCTGCTCGCTTTGATTCCAACACATCCTCCACATAGATTTGGCCGTCTCGAATGGCAGTACATAATCTCAACATATGAAGCTCATACATCATCGGGTCCCGTGGAAACTCTTGACTCACTACCCTCTTCAATGCTTCAAGCTTTCCTTGCGAAATCTTTGCCTCTTGTGCTGTCTTCTCATAATTAAAATATCGCATCCTCTTCCTCCTTTCATACCTCAGGCGGCGCTACAATCTCAATCACGGGGTACCCTTTCACAACATTCCATTCATGGATCATTGCCCGCCGTCTTCGATTGACTAAATGCTTAAAATTCCACGAAACTAAAATATCCTGCCGGCTCAGCACCGCGCTGGCCACATGCAACGCATCTGCATACATCATTGGCGTAAATGCCCCGCTTCCTACATATTCTTGTGCCAATTCTTTCATTTGGAGTATTTAGATCATGTTGTGACGTGATGCGGAATATTTGGGATTACTACTCTTGCCATCCTTGCCATGCCACTTCTCACTTATCTTTCTAATTAAGTCATGTGTCCCTAATGGCACTTCCTTAAGAGATAGATAAAAAAAGACCTCCTGAATGTCGATGAAAGTTTTGAGAGAAACAAACCAACGACACAGGAGGTCTGAGATGAACAATAGAGATATCGAATGGAGAAGGAAAAAACTTGAGGGAGTTCGTGAGCAGATAGAATCGGGTCAATTGAATGCCTTACGTGAACTCCTTCCCAATGAAATTATCCAACAGATTTGCGAAGACAGTGCACACTATTTCCGGACACGATTACTGACTCCCCTGGCAACTATTTTTCATATGATCAGTACAGGTATCAGCCGTGATGGAAGTTTCCAAAGCGCTTGGCAATTCAACGGTCAAAGCGGGAAATCCGGATCTTTGGCCAAAGCCCGTAGGCGTTTACCCTTGGTTGTTTGGCAGCGGCTCGACCAATGGATGATTCAGGAAATTGATAGGGAAAATTCCTCAGAATATCACTGGCGGGGTCATCGAATGGTGGGAGTAGACGGGACCTGTGTTTCGATGAATGATGAAAAGGAATTGATGAAACACTTTGGTCGATGTAACACCCGACACGGATATAGCCGATTTCCTTTAGCTCGAGTCACCCTGGCTTTTAACTTACAAACGTTGGTAACCCTAAGTCATGAGGCAGGCAATTATACGGCAGGAGAAACAGAATTGTTAAGATTCATATTGCCACGGCTTCAACGGACAGATGTGCTGGTGGGAGATCGACACTTTGCCGGAGCCAATCTCTATTGGGAATACCAGCAGGTCGGCATCGAGTTTATTACCCGCACCCATCATCAATTACAAGTAGAAAGATTGAAGGTTGTTGAGATTTTCAATCCGAAAGATAAGATTGTGCAATTATCTTTTTCTCCGCAGCATCGTCGAGAGAATCCTGCTTTGCCGGAATTTATTCTCGTTCGATTGATTCAGACAACGGCCAAGATTAAGGGAAGGGAAGAAACTTTCTGGATAGCCACGTCTTTGTTAAATCCCCATCAATATCCCGCTCAGGAAATTCAAGGGTGGTTGAAAAAGCGATGGAAGGTGGAAACGTTAATCGAGGAACTGAAAATTTGGTTCAGTGCGGATGTTTTGCGTTCCAAAACGATAGCGGGTATTTACAAAGAACTTTACGCTCGGGTCATCGGATTGAATCTGATTCATTGGCTCATGTTAAAGTCGGCGAAGAAACATTCTAAGAACCCTGAGCGGATCAGCCTGGCTGCAACCTTACGGTTGGCCAGTGCGTACAGTTTAAAGATGAGCACAGCGCCTGGTTGGAACTTACCCCTTCTTTATGAAACATTGCTTGATCACATCGCGCTTTCAACGGTCCCCTACCGTCCAGATCGCACTGAACCAAGAATGGTAAAACGAGATATAAAACATTACCCGAAACTCAAAATCTCACGAACTGAGTGGAGGAATATTGCAATGGCTGCTTAAGGAAGTGCCATTATCATGTGTCCCCTGAATTTACGGTTTTACTATTCTTTTACTTTTATGCTGCCCAATCAAAACTATCTATTTCTGCCCACCCCATTCTTGTCCAATGCGGTGCCGTAAGTCGTTGAATCTCACCACCGTTAGCATTCACGACGAACAACTCTGAACCAGTAAAATAGCCGCCTCGGCATCTTCCTATAAAAGCAATTTGTGTATCATCGGGAGAAAAGACTGGATGATCTTTATAAAAAAGCGGATATCCTTTTTCTACCTTTTCTTTGAGTTCTTTTTTTATTCTCAGATTTGTCTGTACCTCTTTAAGTGATGGTGCGCTTGTAGTCTCATGAACAGCGTTGGTAGCGATATCAAAAACAGCGATCTCAAATTCATCCAGCATTGTAAATACAACTCGCATGCCGTCATGTGACCATGAGCCATGCCAACCAAAACTGTTGGTATCGTGAAGCAAATTCCCCAAACCTGTACCATTAGCATTGATAACGTAAAGCGAGGGCGCTTGTTGTTCTATGCCTCCCCAATTAATTGCTTTGGTTCTTTCACCATCGTCCTTGTAAAATAAAATTTGTTTTCCATCTGGAGACCATCGGGGCTGACCAAAAAAATTGTCACCATCAAAAAAAGTGATTTGTTTTAAACCGGTTCCGTCAATATTGATTAAATAAAGATTTGGGATAAAAATAGTCGAGCCGTTCTTCTTTCCCTCTTTTGTTGCGGCAAAAACAAGCTGTTTCCCATCAGGAGATAGATCATACCCATCCACTGAACTAATATACGCTTGAATTTTAAAACTCTTCACTATATGGCTAGACAAATTGTAATTCTGCACATCACCATCAAGAAAAACCACACTATCTCTACTCGCTACGAAACGAGGGTTTGTTCCAGGGATGATTTTTTCAATTAGCCCGGCTTTCAATAAATAAAGATTGTCACGACTCCACGGTTTCCAATCGAGAGAGGACTCAAATATAATTTTCCCTGGCACAATGACAATATTACTTTGTTTTTTTATGATTGCTTTCGCTTTCTGAGTTGGCACTAAATAAAAATAAATATTT
>JACQQR010000224.1 GCA_016206875.1 Candidatus Omnitrophota bacterium | reverse complement strand
GCGCCCGTAGCTCAGATGGATAGAGCACCTCACTCCTAACGAGGATGTCGGCCGTTCGAATCGGCCCGGGCGCACCATATTTTATTGGCAAGATGAATGTAATATGGTCGTGAACAAAGCACGCGGGAGACATTGCCCGCAGTCCCGCCAAAGGCGGGGCGGGCGCACCAACTTTTGAAATGGGAATTATGAAAGCACGCATTGAGGCAGAAAAAAAATTATTGCGCGCGGAGTTTCGCCGGCGGCTTAGGCATCATCCGAAAGAAGAGCGCGAGCGTAAAAGCCGGATCATCTCGGAGATGATTCTGGATTTGCCCGCTTTCAGAAAGGCCCAAACGGTGATGCTCTATATGGCGCTGGATGAAGAAGTCGGCACTCGAGAACTTCTCGCTTTGGCCTTTCGGGAAAAAAAGCAAATCCTGCTTCCCGTGCTTCTTGAGGAAACAAATGAAATCATCGCGGCAGAATTATTAAATTCAACCCGCATGAAACCCGGAAAATACGGTATCATGGAGCCTGAGTCCTGGAGCTCACCTTTCCCTACGCGCGAGCTGGATATTGTTTTTGTGCCGGGTCTGGCCTTTGACCGGAACAATCACCGGTTAGGGCGAGGCAAGGGGTACTATGACAAATTTTTATGCCAATTAAGCCCCAGAACCAGTACAGTAGGGCTGGCGTTTGATTTTCAATTAGTAGAAGAACTGCCGGTGGATGTGCATGATATAAAGCTGGATATCGTGGTGCATCATTAGTCGTCAGTCGTGAGTCGTCGGTCGTCAGAATACAAATGCAAAACTGAATTGTTTGCTCACGACCCACGACCCACGACTGACGACCCACGACCGAAAGTGATGACTACAATGACCCTTCGAGTACTCATTATTGGTGATATTGTCGGCAGGCCGGGCCGCGATGCCTGCCTTCAGCTGATTCCGTATCTGAAGCGCGAACGGGATATTCAGTTCGTGATTGCCAACGGCGAGAATATTGCCGGCGGCTCAAGCATCACGCCGGATACGGTGAAAGATATTTTCCGCGCCGGCGCAGATATCATGACGCTGGGCGATCACACCTTTCGAAAAAAGGAAGCGCTTGAGCTTGTGGAAAAAGACGCACGCATTGTGCGCCCGGCAAATTATCCTCCGGGGGCCCCGGGCCGCGGCTATACGGTGGCTAAGTGGGGCTCGGGTATTCCGATTGCAATTATTAATCTCATGGGGCGTGTGTTTATGGATCCTCTGGATTGCCCTTTCCAAAAAGTCAGCCAGATTTTGGAAGACTTGCGCGAAAAAGTAAAAATCATTTTCGTCGACATTCATGCCGAGGCCACATCAGAAAAGGTGGCTATGGGCTGGTATTTGGACGGCAAAATCAGCTGCCTTTATGGAACGCACACACACATTCAAACTGCCGATGAGCGCGTTCTGCCCAAAGGCATGGCCTACATCACTGATTTGGGGATGACCGGCCCGTATGAATCGGTTATCGGCAGGGAAATTGAGCCGGTGCTTTACAAATTCAGAACCGGCCTTCCGGCAAAGTATGATGTGGCAGCGCGCGATATGCGTTTAAGCGGCGCGATTGTTGAAGTGGATACGGAAACCGGCCGCGCACTTCATATCGAGAGAGTGCATGAACGAGTTTGATTCCCCTCTCGAGAGGGGAATAGGAGACAGGATGCAAGCCATCACCACCGATCAAAAAGTGTATACCATCTCAGAACTGACGCGGGAAATCCGCCGGACAATCGAAAATAATTTTTCCGGGATATGGATTGAAGGGGAAGTGTCAAACTTTTTAAGGCATACCTCAGGCCATATGTACTTAAGTTTGAAAGATTCCGGCTCGCAAATCCAGGCCGTGATTTTCCGCAATGTGAATCAGTCCTTACGATTTGAAATGAAAGACGGCCTCCATATTTTGGCCTACGGAAAAGTGACGGTGTACGATAAGCGCGGCCAGTATCAAATTGTGATTGAGCGCGTGGAGCCCAAGGGAGTCGGCGCTTTGGAACTGGCTTTGCGCCAGCTTACGGAAAAATTGCGTGCTGAAGGGTTGTTCTTGCCGGCCCATAAAAAGCCGCTCCCGTTTTTGCCCAACCGTATTGGGGTGATTACTTCTCCCACAGGCGCGGTAATTCGCGATATCTTACATGTGTCCAAACGCCGCTTTCCTTCTATTCCTGTGCTGCTCTATCCTGTGAAAGTTCAAGGAGATGGAGCCGCCGGAGAAATCGCCAAAGCCATTGAAGACATGAACCGCTTGCATCTCTGCGATGTGCTGATTGTGGGGCGCGGAGGCGGGAGTTTGGAAGATTTATGGGCTTTTAATGAGGAAATCGTTGCCCGCGCGATTTATAATTCCGGAATTCCTATTATTTCGGCTGTAGGACATGAGATTGACGTGACCATCAGCGATTTGGTTTCGGATCGGCGCGCCGCTACGCCTTCTCAAGCCGCAGAGCTGGCCGTGCCCAGCGCAGAAGAATTAAGTGCTCGCGCAAGGCAAACGCGCGGGCGCATGACGCTGGCCGTCAAAAATTTAATTGCCGGCTATAAAGAACAAACGTTGCATTTGAAAGAAAGCTATGCGCTCACTCAACCCGGCCGTATTGTGGAACAGGCCCGGCAGCGCCTGGATGATGCCCTAAAACAAATTGCGGCGCTGCCCGGCCGCATGCTGGTTCAGGCCAAAAATGATTTTGAGAATTTGGCCCGCCAAATGACGAATTATTTCAAACATTTGGTGGAAGCGCGGAAATCAGATTTTGCACAGAGGGCCGCCCAACTTGAGGCCTTAAGCCCGCTTGCCGTGCTCACGCGCGGTTACAGCATCACTTCGAATGAAAAAGGAAAATTAATTCGAAGCGCTAACGAAGTGCGAGTGGGCGAGGAGATTATTACGAAAGTAGCAAAAGGCGAAATACGATCGAAAGTGACAAAAATTACTTGAAATTTTTGTCACCCCCGAACGCGCCCGCCACAGGCGGGCGCGTTCGGGAATGACAAGGAAGGAATACACATGCCGGAAGAAATGAAATTTGAAAAAGCGCTGGAGCGGCTGGAAGAAATTGTTTCACAATTAGAGAGCGGCGATATCGCCCTTGAAGAGGCCATCAAACGATATGAAGAAGGCGTAAAACTTTCGCGCGTGTGCCTGGAAAAATTGTCGCAGGCCGAGCGCAAGGTGGAAATTCTCACCAAAGCGCTCAGCGGTGAAATCAAAAAAGAGCCGTTTGATCTGGATGAAGATGAAGAAACCGGCGCTCTGAAAAAAACCCGGAAAAAAAATTCTTCCCCCGCAAAAGAAGCAGCCGGCACGGAACCGGAGGGAACGCTCTTTTCATGAAGCTCGACGCCTATTTAAAAGCACAACAAAAGCGGGTCGATCGCGCTCTGGATCGGCATTTGCCCGAGCCCAAAACGCATCCCGCCGTTATTCATGAAGCTATGCGCTATGCCGTGCTCAATGGGGGAAAGCGTTTTCGTCCTATTCTTGCCATTGCCTGCGCCGAAGCACTGGGCGGCCGCGTGCGCGATGCGCTGCCAATTGCCTGCGCCTTAGAGCTCATTCATTCCTATTCCTTAGTGCATGATGACCTTCCTTCCATGGATAATGACGCGTTCCGCAGGGGTAAGCCGGCTGTGCATAAAAAATATGGCGAGGCCTTTGCCGTGCTCACTGGAGATGCGCTTCTCACGCATGCTTTCCATATATTGGCTCAGGGCGCGAACGCAAAAATTCTTCCCTATATCTTGAGCGAACTCACGCATGCCGTAGGTTCCAAAGGAATGATTGGCGGCCAAGCCATGGACAAGCAAATTTCGTTGGCAAAACAATTTGACCTGGCGGAAATTTCTTATGTGAATATCCATAAAACCGGCCAACTGATTCGAATGAGTTGCGTGGCGGGAGCTATTTCCGCGGGCGCCGGGAAAAAATGGGAGCGCGAAATTGCTTTGTATGGCGAATGTCTCGGATTTTCCTATCAAATCGTGGATGATATAATGGACGGCGATGGTTTCGCAAAAATCATGTCCCGTCATGAAGCGCGAGAAGAGGCAAGGCTTCTCATTGAAAAGGCGAAGCGTTCGGTAAAGCCCTTGGGCGCTCGTGCCGGCATTTTAACCCAATTAGCAGATTTTGTATTGAATAGAAAGGAATAGATTTCCTCCTTCCTGTCATCCCCGCGCCAGCCTCGGCTGGTCCGCCGAGGCGGAAAAGCGGGGATCCAGTGACTTTTGCCACGCAATTTAAAGTCACTGGACCCCCGCTTTCGCGGGGGTGACAGAGCAGCTACGGTTATGCACCCAAAGAATAACAAGTCTATGGACCAGGGTCTGTGGACCCTGTCTTTATAAAATATGTCTTATTTATCTCAATCTATCAACTCTCCTCAAGACTTAAAGCAGCTTCCGTTGGAGAAACTTCCGGAAGTTTGCCAAGGCCTTCGCCAGGAAATCATCGAAATTGTCTCGGAAACCGGCGGCCACCTGGGCGCCTCCCTGGGCGCTGTGGAGTTGATTGCCGCCCTTCATTATGTGTTCGATTCTCCCCGCGACAAATTTGTTTGGGATGTCAGCCATCAAATTTATGCGCATAAACTCATTACCGGCCGGCGCTCGCGTATGCATACACTGCGCAAGCACGGAGGCCTGAGCGGGTTTGCCTCGCCGGCGGAAAGCGGGCATGACCACTTTGTTGTGGGTCATGCCTCTACGGCTGTGTCTCAAGCTCTGGGTCTGGTCTGTGCCCGCGATATTCAGGGGGGGGATGAAAAAATTGTGGCGGTGATTGGCGATGGCTCACTCACCGGGGGGATTTGTTATGAAGCGCTCAATAATGCGGGCCATCTGAGAAAAGAAATGCTCATTGTCTTGAATGATAATGAAATGTCGATTTCAAAAAACGTCGGGGCCATCAGCCGCTACTTGAATCAAATCATTACGGCGCCTATTTATAACCGCATGCGCAAGCAAATCGAAGAGCAATTGAATAATTTTCCGCGTTTGAAACGGCTCGTCAAGCATGCTGAAGAAGGTTTCAAAAATTTGATGGTGCCGGGAATTATTTTTGAGGAATTGGGATTCCGGTATTTTGGCCCCATCGACGGCCATGATGTGGAAGGCTTGGTGAAGACCCTCGAAAATATCCGTTCCATCAAAACGCCCGTGCTGCTTCACATGCTCACCAAGAAGGGAAAAGGCTACGCCCCAGCCGAAAATCATCCGGAGCGCGGACACGGTATGCCTCCTTTTGACATCAAAACAGGCGCGCCCAAATCGGCTTCCAGGAGGCCGGAGGAGCCGCGAGTTGTTTCCTACACAAAATCTTTCGTAACGCATTTAATCGAACAAGCCAAAAAAGATTCAAAAATTATTGCCATTACTGCCGCAATGCCTGAGGGCACCGGATTGGTTGAATTTCAGAAACAATTTCCGGATCGCTTTTTTGATGTGGGCATTGCCGAGCAGCATGCCGTGGCTTTCGCCGGCGCGTTGGCCCGTGCCGGCCTCACCCCGGTTTGCGCCATTTATTCCACATTCTTGCAGCGCGCCTTCGATCAACTGATTCATGACGTTACGATTCAGGAAGTAAAAGTGGTTATTGCCTTAGACCGGGCCGGTGTGGTGGGGCCGGACGGACCCACGCATCAAGGGCTTTACGATATCGCCTATTTGAGCGTGATACCGAATTCTATAATTGCCAGCCCCTGGGATGAGGCCGAAATGAGCCGGATGATGGAACTGGCTACGCAATCGGACACAAAAGGGATATTCGCGATTCGTTATCCGAAAGAAAATATTACTTTGTCCGGCCCAAACGTTCACAAAATCTTTCAAATTGGGGAAGGGGAGATTGTTGTAGAAGGTGAAGCCCTGGCCATTTTAGCGATGGGTTCTTTCGTCAATCGCGCGCTCGAAGCCGCGGCCATTTTAGCTTCGCAAGGAATCAGTGCTTCTGTGGTGAACTTACGTTTTGCCAAACCGTTGGATGAGACCCTGTTGACGGCACTTTCCGGGCGCGTAAGCGAATGGGTGATAATCGAAGATCACGTGTACGCCGGCGGTTTGGGCGCCCGGGTGCTGGAATTCTGCGAACGCGCAAAATTAGAACATGTGCGCGTCACACGCTGCGCCGTGCCGGATCAAATTTTGCAACAAGGCGACAGGGAAAGAATTTTTGACGAGCTGGGCTTGAGCCCGGAGAAGATTGCGGAAACTATTAACATGTCTCATTCCTGTCCCGGATCGGAGTCCGGGG
>JACQQR010000024.1 GCA_016206875.1 Candidatus Omnitrophota bacterium | reverse complement strand
TGGCTTCGCGAAATGATTGTATTGGGCGCAAAAATCGATATTGCGCGCGGCCTTCCGGTGATTCATTTGAACTTTTTCGGCTATGACGAACAATCACACCGGCGGGGGCCGAGTTCCGATTTTGCCCACTGGTCGCTCCGGGGCATTGATGACGGCATGAAACGTATTTGGAACGAAATCGCCCAATCCGAAATCCGCGGTTACGATTTATGGATTTATTCAGACCATGGGCAGGCCGACACACTGCCCTATCACAAGGAACATGGAAGGCATTTGGAAGATGCGCTTGCCGAAATTTTTGGTGATGTGGAAACTTGCGCGCCGATTCCGAGAAGTTTTCATCCGGAAAGTAAGTTCTACCGGTATTTGCTTCCTCCTTCAGCTCTCGCACAAAATGTGAGCCTCGAGAACAATCGTCCCAAATTGATTCTTACCGGCATGGGCCCTTTGGTTCATTTATATCCTTCCGTGGAACTCACGGAAGAAAGCCGAGAGCGTTATATTCAAGCGCTCTTGGAAATTGCCAAAGTGCCCATCGTATTTTTCCCCGGCCAGCCGGGTGAAGTGTATGCCAGAACCGTAGAGGGATCGTATACGCTTCCTAAAGACGCCGCGTATGTATTCGGTTCCGGACATCCTTTTCTGAACGAAGTGACAGCAGATTTTATCCAAGTATGCCATCACCCTTACGCCGGGAAATTCATTGTATCGGCATGGAGATATGGAGAACCGCCGCGCACTTTTCCTCTGGAAAATGGCTCTCATGCGGGATTTACGCCCGAAGAAACTCACGGATTCGCCTTACTCCCTCAGGATGCGCCGCTCGGGTTGGGAACGCAACAATATATTCGGCCCTTGCACTTGCGACATGCAGCCCTCCGATTAATGGATCGCATTCCTGACTCAGCGTTTTTTGTCTGGCAGCCGCCGGCTGTCGTAACAACATTTCGCATCCTCACCTATAACGTGCACGGCTGTGTCGGCATGGACGGGAGGCTTTCTCCGGAGCGCATCGCCCGTGTGATTGCCCGCCATGATGTCGATGCCGTCTGCCTTCAAGAACTCGACGTGGAGCGTCCGCGTTCCGGAGGCATTGATCAGGCCGAGCTCATCGCCCGCAAACTGCAAATGAAATATCATTTTCACCCTTCGTGTTATTTAAAAGAAGGGATGTATGGAAATGCGATTTTATGCCGCTACCCAATGCAAATCAAATGTACCGGACCCCTGCCGCGGTACCGGGATAGAAGAGAATTTGAAAAAAGGGGGGCCTTATGGGTGGAAATTGATGCCGGGGGAACAAAAATCAACTTGATCAACACTCATTTGAGCCTATGGCCGCAAGAACGTTTGCTGCAAACCAAAACTTTGTTGGGGCCCGAGTGGGCTGGGTCCACTGTATGCAAGGAACCCGTGATTCTTTGCGGCGATTTTAACGCCTCTCCGGATTCTTTGGTGTGCCGGAAAATCGGAGAAAAATTCCGGGATGCGCAAACCACTCTTGAATCGTATCAGCCGTACAGCACTTGGCTCAGCCATTATCCCTTCAGCCGGCGAATCGATCATGTGTTTGTGAGCCCGCAAATTCACGTATCGGCGATCGCCGTGCCTCAGACCGAGCTCGATAAAGCGGCTTCGGATCATTGCCCTTTGATCATTGAAATGAAAATAGTGGCCGCTGAATCTTCGACGGCAAGCGGCAGCGGCCCGGGCACGCCGGATATCTTGAAAGAAAAACGCATGCAAATTATGAACGACCATTACTGGAAAGGAGTGGCGACATGAAAAATCAAATAAAATCCGACAAGCTTCAACAGGCATTGGATCTCTTGAACGAAGCGGCGGTGGAAAAGCGGGACGCGCTTCGGGGTTTGTTCAACCATAAGTATACGAACGCACGGCATTTGTTCTTTCACACGGTCAGGCAAGGGCAGAAGGCCGTGAGGAAGAATCGAATCCGGTTCATCAGAACCGTGAAATTAGGCGCCCGCGACGTGGCCGGAAAGGCCAAGGAATGGGATCAAAAAGTTCATGAGCATCCTTGGATATATATGGGAGTTGTGGCAATGAGTTCAATGGTGCTGGGGGCCATGATGCACCACCGCACAGGCAACAGGCACAATCGAAACGGACATGGGCCTGCTCAAAACGATGCGGAAATAAACAAAGAACATTCACAACCCCATGAATAATCACAAGAAACTGGAGTTTCCTTTGATGCTTCTGGCTATATCCGGTTTGTTGGGGGTGTCCAAGGGAGTGGGTTTGGAATTTGCCAAGGTAAAAATCGCCGCGAATTATCTCCGGCTTATTTATGCGGTTCGGCGTGCGGCCATCAGCACATTTTTAGTTTTATTTCTGGGCATGCTTTTAATTTTGGGGCTTATCATGGTCGAAATAGGAGTCGTTTTGATTTTGCCGCAGAGCGTGACAGTAAAAATGGGTGCTCTCTTTTTGGCGGGTTTGCTGAATTGTACGGTTGCCGCCGGGGTCATATGCTATTTATCCTCGGCCGGGAAATGGCTCCAGGCAGCTGCCAGGCACAACAAAACTTTGGGAAAAATCATCAAAGAAAAAACTGAAATATAACCAAGGAGAATGGCCATGATTCTGGAGAGAAGAACCGACAGGCTCAAGTTAAAAAAATCCGTGCGAAAAATCGGAGTCTCAGGGCAGGATAGAGAAGAAATCGCCGGAGAGTTATCCGATATTTTGGCGAACACATACGTCTTATATTTAATGTCACAGAATTTCCATTGGAATGTGCGCGGCCGCCTATTTTCCAGCCTCCACAAATTTTTTGAAGAGGAGTACACAGAGTTGGCCAAGGCTGTGGATCGAATCGCGGAGCGTATTCGTGCGCTTGGATTTTTGGTTCCGGCCACGTTGGCGGATTTTTTAAAGAATACATCGCTTGGAGAAAAGCCGGGAACGCTTTCCGCCGACGAGATGATTCAGGCGCTTATTGACTCTCACGAAACAGTGATTCGTGCCTTGCGCGACGCATTTTCGCTGGCAGAAGGGGTGGAAGATGACGCTTCCTGCGATTTGATTTCCCAACGGCTGGAGGCCCATGAAAAATCCGTCTGGATGCTGCGAAGCTCATTGGCGGAAGTATAAATGTAACAGTGACCGGCGCCTTCTCCCCGGGAAGAGGGCCGTGTCTTTATAAAGTGCGTTGGTACTGTGACTGTTTCAATTTCCACACCGGGATGCCGCAGAAGCGTTCGCCTTCGGGGCAAAAAGGAGCGGCGTGCGCTTTAAAACGCATTTGGCAAGGCGGGTGAATATGGCGGATAAAAAGCGGTTGGACTTTTTCTACTTGAAGCACTTCATCCAGACAAGTTCTCCAGATTTCCTCCTGCGCCGTGTAGCAGAGCCGGTGCACCCATTTATGATGCAGGTTTAATAAATCTCCGGATTCTTCAAACCGGATGGGAAAAGAATTGGGCAGCAAATAGAGCGCAAATTCTTTTTTCACGCCCAGCTCTAAAAGTTTGCGTATTCCTTCCCAAGTCTCTTCGTGAATTTTCACGTACAACGCGTGCGCTTCCGCCTCCTGGGTTACAAGCGGGGGCGTAATAAAATCGGGCGTACCGGGTCGGAAGTGCGCCTCGAGAATGGGGCGTGAGCCGGGCGTCATGCGGTGACGCTGGTCTTGCGAGTCAGCGGTGTGTGATTGTTTTTTCCGGAAAGTGAAATGCGCGTGATGCATCGTGCGGGTCAATTTTGAAAGTGTGCTCAGATTCAGTGATTCTTTCAAGTATGGATTTTTTGCCGGATTCATTACCCGGTCGATGGCGTCTTCATCCGTCATATCTTGGCGTGAAATGCCCAGCACATTCCGCACGCTCGCAGCCATGGTTTGGGCGGCGTTTACTTTGTAGTCGATGAGCTTGGAGCGGTATGGGCCGAGTGACTCGTCAAATTCGCGGATGAATTCTTGGGAGAAAGTGCTTCCGTTCTTTCTGTCATGGAACGAGCGGAACATTTGATACTCAAGCGTTTCTTCAATCGGAATGGGGTCTTCTATATCTTTGAAAAAAAGCGGATCGGCCTTTTTTACTTCTTCTATCATTTGAGTAATCACTTGCGCTTGTTCGAAGGGCGTATCCAATTGATTGAGCAGGCGGTGATAGCGGTGAAGCGTGATGCCGCTTACGGTGTGGTATAAGTGCGCAAACGTGGCTACGGGGAGCACATAGCGGGCGATTTCCTGCACTTTTTTCTTGATAGCCCCTTTCCATCTCGCTTCTTCGATGCGGCGATTCGGAAAAATTCTTTTGTACGCGCCTGTGGCTATGGGCGTCAGCATTTCAATCAGGCGGTGATAAGCTTCCATTTGTTTTTGCGCGACGGCTTCATAGATTTCCAAAGCCGCCGGTTCCAGGGGCGGAATCCAGTAATTTCCGGGCTTTACTTCCACATAACGCTGGCTGACTTGCTCGGAATTGTAGAAGGGATGGCTGTGGAGGAATGACCACAAAAATTGGCGCGATACTTTCTCCAGCACGAATTGAAAAGTGGCATGCTGCAGTGTGGTGTGATGGCCGGCTTGATATGTGCTTTGCGCGATGCGGTCGCGCAGGGCGCGCGAGGCATCATCTCTATCCACGTCGACTTCGGTCATGACGCGCGAAGAATAGCAAGTGCGTGCCGTGGCCACGGCATTGTTGTAGGGCTGGAAAAACGAATTGACCAAGCGAACCGCAGGTTGAGTGTGGGAGGGAATATTCACAGTTCGTAACTACGCGGCCAGAAGGCGCGTTTTTTTTCGAATAAATCTCAATACAAAATAAATGAGGGTTCCTATGGCCAATAATATAATCCAGCTCAGTTTAAATTTCAGCTCATTCTCCGCCAAAAGATTCCCGCTGAATTTTAGTGCGATAAAACCAATGATAACGCCAAGCAATGTGGAATATTCCCTTTTAAACACCATGCGGAATGAAAAATGCTTTTCCGGAGTTTTCCAAGCGCTGAATTTAGGAAAAAAAGCGGGGGTTTTACTGCTCCAATCCAAAAACTGTTGGCCGAATTTTTGCCGTAAAAATGCCTCTTCCGCCAGCATGATTCTTTCATAGAACACGGAAAACAAAAGAACGAAAATAATGACAAACCACCATACCTGCACAAACAAAACCATTCCGAGCACAATCAGGAAATTGCCCAAATAAAGAGGATGCCGCACAATCGAGTACATGCCTTCCGTATTGAGCGTCTCCGCCATTTGACCTTTGGTGTTACGGCCGGAGGTGCCTTCGGCAATCCATCCTAGAGTCAGGCAGCGGACTAAGCCGCCTAGAATAGAGAGGCTGATGCAAAAAACTTCCCAGACAGTTTGCAGATGATTCCCAAAAGTCCTTTCTAAATATTCGGAATCTTTCAAGGCAATCACTAAGAGAGGAATAATTAAGAAGGGAAATACGCCGCGGTGGCGGAAAAGCCAGTTCCCCCGCTCTTCAAACTCTTCTTTCATAGCCATAAATTGATATTCCTTTCAATGCGCCAGAGGCAAGCCCCTATGATATCAGGATTTGAAAGAAAGTAATCAAATGAATCTTTGCCGGGCGCGGTCTGCTTTGTAGACTAGGCCGGTGGAGAACTTCGGCAATCCGAAATCCCTTGGTTCAATTATCATTTGATAAATTAATCAAATGATGGGATACTTTGTACAGGGTAGAGGAGGAATATACGATGTCGACATTACTTCGTTTAAATATCGAAATATCCCACGAAGAAAAAAGAAAGATTAAGACTTGCGCTGCTCTTTTGGATATGTCACTTCGAGAGTTGGTATTGAAGTCTATTCAATTGTTTATGCAGCAGGAGGCGGAGAAAAAGGATTTATGGCGCATGACTCAAGAACCTACTTCGGTATTACAAGAATTGTGGAATAATGAGAAGGACAGGGCTTATGATTCGCTGTAATCGAGGTGACGTGGTCTTGGTCGAGTTCCCATTTTCAGAACAGGATCGAATTAAAAAAAGGCCCGCTTTAGTTTTAAGCTCTGATTCGTATCATCAAGGCAGGGAAGAAATAATTCTTGCAGCGGTAACCAGCAATACGGCTAGAATCTTAGTAGCCGATACTCTTGTGCAAGATTGGAAAGAGGCCGGTTTGTTGTTTCCTTCAACGGTGTCGGGGATTATTCAAACCATTAAAGCGGATATGATTACTAAAAAATTAGGAACTCTTTCACATCGAGATATGAAACAAGTTATGCAACACGTAAAGCACGCTATGGGTTTTTGAATCATGTCCAACCCTGACTTATACTTGAAGCAGATGCAGGTGGGGCCGATGGAGAATTTTGTGTATCTCATCGGCTCAAAGTCTAAAAAGGAAGCCGCTGTGGTGGATGCGGCTTGGGATGTGTCCGCCATTTTGGAGGCAGCCAAAGAAGATGGCATGGCCGTCAAGCACGCGCTGGTAACGCATTATCATTTTGATCACACCAATGGTTTGGCCGACTTACTCAAGAAACTTGATATTCCCGTCTACATTAATAAAGAAGAAGCACCTTGGATGAAAGGTTTGGCCAAGGCAAATGTTCAAGCTGTTTCCTCCGGAGATCCTATTCAAATCGGCGACGTAAAAATCAGCTTTCTTCACACGCCGGGGCATACGCCCGGCTCGCAGTGTTTTTGTGTGGATGAAAATTTAGTTTCGGGCGATACGCTGTTTATCAATGCCTGCGGACGCACCGACCTGCCCGGCGGAAATCCCGAAGAGATGTATAAGAGTCTTGCCATGCTCGCAAAACTTCCGGACTCCGTGCGGCTTTACCCCGGGCATAATTATGGCGACAAGCCCTCGGCCCTGATGCAAGAGCAGAAGAAAGACAATCCCTTTTTGCAATATACGTCCCTGGATCATTTTTTACGGGCGTTTGCCCGGTAGCGAACCGCTATGTCTCACACCGATTCCAAAAAAACCTGCGAAGTACTCATCATCGGAGGAGGCCCGGCCGGAATCTCGGCTGCTGTGGAGCTTTGCCGGCGCGGATTTTCCTCTGAAGACATTCTGGTGCTCGAAAAAGGCCCGGCACACTCGTATTCCATTCAAAAATTTTATACGGAAGGCAAGCGCGTGGACACCGATTACCGGAATGAGAAGGCCCCGTGTGAAGGCGCGATGTGCCTCCTTCCCGGAAACCGCGAGTCGGCCTTGAGCACGATTGAATTTTTTATTCATTACTACCGGCTCCGCGTGCTTTGCGGGGAAGGAGCGGAAAAAATTATTAAAACAGGAGATCAATTCTTTGCCGAAACCGGCCAAAGCGAATTCTTCTCGCGCTTTGTCGTGGTGTCCATCGGTATTTTGGGAAAACCGAACAAGCCTGATTATCCGCTCTCCTCCGAATTAAAAAATCAAATCCATTTTGATATTACGAGCCAGCCCATTGAAAATTCCGAAGTACTGGTTGTGGGCGGTGGAAACACGGCAGCTGAGTATGTTCATTATTTGGCCAATCACAATCGCGTGACGCTGTCTTATCGTAAGAGAGAGTTTGCCCGGTTAAATGAAATGAACGAAGAAACTTTGAAGAAAATGGCTAAAGAAGGGCGCGCGGATTTGTTATTGGGAACCAACATCAGCGCTATTGCTAAAGCAGGAGCTAAAATTCGCGTTGAGTTTAAAGAAACGGCGCCGAGATTATTTGACCGGATTGTCTACGCAATTGGCGGTACCAGCCCCGAAGCTTTTTTGCGCACGGCGGGAGTGGAGTATGAAGCCAAGCAGCCGAAATTCAATGAGCGCTTTGAAACCAATGTGAAGGGGTTATTTTTAGGCGGCGATTTGGTGTTTCCTAAAGGCACGATCATCAAAGCATTTAATTCAGGAAAGGTCATTGCGGAGGAAATAGGAAAGAGGAGGGAGGAGATAGGAGGGAGGAGATAGGAAAAACTTTTCCATATTTTTTGCTTTTCCTCCCTCCTCCCTCCTCCCCCCTCTCTCCTACATTAGATATGTTACCCATCTTTATCGGCCTGGCCGCCAGTAACACCATTCTACTTTTTCTCACCTTAGGCACGGGCGCGCAGTTTGCCTCCGGCCAGGTGCCTTTCGGCTCGCACTTTGCCGCCGGGGTTTTTACCGCGCTTTTTACCTGTGGGGTGCATTCCATTGTGTTTACTTATTTCATCGGAACGGGGAAATGGATTAAGGAAGAAGTGGCGAAAGCGCGTTTGAAGGCCGATGATTGGATTCCCCAGACGAAAAAATTTAAGATGCAAACCTCACCGATTGCGCTTTATTGCATCATGGCCATTGTGATTACGGCGATTTCGGGAGCCACAGTCAAATCCAACGCCGCGGCGTTTTGGTATTGGCTGCATAAATCCGCCGCCTACTTTACGCTTGTGCTCAATCTATGCGCTTTCTACATAGAAGGCAAAGTCATCCGCGAAAATTCCCGCCTGCTGGAGAATGCGCTCAAAGCACGATTATAGCGGCACATGTTTTTATCTATTACATGAATTATGAACTCAAGTTATGGACAAACTTTCTTGCGGGTGAGCGCCAGTCCGGCCCACACCATGAGAAGTAGGATGAGGCCTGTGACAAGAAACGGCAGGCGATGCGCCAGGCCGTACAGCCACCCGCCCCACACCGGCCCCAGCACGCGCCCCAAAGAACCCATTGACTGCGAAATGCCCATCGTCGCCCCAATTTCATGAGGCTCGGCCTCTTTAGAAATCATGCTGGATAAGGTGGGAAGAATCAGGCTCCAGCCCAGCGCCATCAGTGTGAGAAAAAGCAGCAGCGAGTTTTTGGAATGAGCCAAGGCAATCATGCCCATTCCGGAAGCCATAAAAATTGTTCCCGTAAAAAATAAAACTCTTTCACTGAATTTTTTCACAAGCAAGCGAATCACTCCGCCTTGCATCACCACGCCGACGGCTCCCATCAGGGCAAATAAAATGCCCACTTGTTCAGCGGCCAGGCCGATTTCACTTTGGCTGAAAAGCGGAAACGACGTGTATAGGCTGGCTTGTCCGAAAGAGGAAAGAAACATGCAGGCGGCTAACACAGGAAAAATAAAATGCAAGCCGGAGCGGTGCTTTTTAAACAGAAATTTCCAAAATTGTTTTGAAAAAATCCCCAGTCGGATTCTAAACCCATTTTCATTTTCAGGGCGTACCGGGGAAGGGTTTTTCGATACGGTTTCGGGCAATTTAAAAGCCACCAAAAGAAAACTCACTAAAGAAAGCGCGGCGGCAAAAAAACCCGGCACGCTAAAACGATGCTCATACGGAATATGAAAGAAATTGCGGAATGAAGGATGAATTAAAGCGGCCGCGATGGCGGGCCCTAGCAAAAACCCAATGCCAAAGGCGGCGCCAATCAACCCCATGCCTTTGGCCCTGTCTTCGTGACTGGTAACATCCGCTACGTAGGCTTGCGCCGTGGAAATATTTCCCGCCATCACCCCGGCCGCCAGACGGGAAATAAAAAGAGCCGTCACGGAGCCGGCAAGTCCAAAAAGAATATAGGCCAAGAAAACGCCGAAGGTGCTTAGGAGCATGACAGGACGGCGGCCAAAGTGATCTGAAATAGAGCCCCAGATCGGAGAAAAAATTAATTGAGCGAAAGAATAAACGCTGAAGATCAAACCGATGGCTACCGGAGAGGCATCAAATTGGCTGGCATAAAAAGGAATCAAAGGGAGCACCAGCCCGAATCCGATGAGATCAATCAGTACGGCCAAGAATATGGTATAGAGCGCTACTTTCTTATTCATGGAGACCCAGCTCAGTATTCAAAAAGACGTCATGCTATCAGAGAACCCCTTGAATTCAAGCGATGTTTTTGTGATTACAAATGTGTAAAACACAACAAAATTGATGGCGAGCGGGTCATTTCCAAAGGAGACGATTCCTTGTAAACTTTGAGAAAACAAAAGGAACAGCCCCCTTTGGGGACGGTCCCTTGAATACGCGAAATATGGCATTGATTTTGCCTGTAGTACGGGCTAACATACGCATTCTTCGGTGTTTTCCGGAGGCAATTTTGTTGTTTCAAATTCAAAAGTGACTGTCACTTTAGTGACTGTCACTTTCCTTCAAATCTATTGAAAAAGGGGAATGGTCATGGCATCAATCGATACACTTTTGAGAAGTCTTACCAGTGAGAGTAACGCAGGGGAACGGTTACCGAAATCTAATGGGGTTTTAGACATTACCGAAGTATTCGGATCAAATGTTTTTAGCGACAAAGTGATGAAAGAAAGGCTGCCCAAGGACACTTATAAAGCGCTCAAAAAAGTGATGGAACAGGGCGCCCCGCTTACGCTCGAAGTAGCTAATGTCGTGGCCAACGCCATGAAAGATTGGGCTATTGAAAAAGGCGCTACGCATTATACGCACTGGTTTCAACCGCTTACCGGAAAAACCGCGGAAAAACATGATTCCTTTATCTCACCGACCACCGATGGCAGCGTGGTGATGGAGTTTTCCGGAAAACAATTAATTCAGGGCGAGCCTGATGCCTCGTCATTTCCGAGCGGCGGACTTCGCGCCACGTTTGAAGCCCGCGGCTACACGGCTTGGGACTGCACCTCGCCGGCTTTTTTAAAGACAGACGCTGCGGGAAATGTCACTCTTTGTATTCCCACCGCATTTTGCTCTTACACCGGCGAAACACTGGATAAGAAAACCCCGCTGCTTCGCTCGATGGAAGCTGTTTCCAAACAAGCCATTCGCGTGCTTCGCGCGCTCGGCAACAGAACCTCAAACCGCGTGGTTTCTACCGTAGGTCCCGAGCAGGAATATTTCTTAATCGATAAAAAACATTTTGACCAGCGCATTGATTTGGTCACATCAGGCCGCACGCTTTTTGGCGCTCCGGCTCCAAAGGGACAGGAGCTGGAAGATCAATACTTTGGCGCAATCAAAGACCGCATTTCCGCGTTCATGAAAGATTTGGACACGGAACTTTGGAAAATGGGCGTCTCCGCCAAAACCAAACACAATGAAGTAGCCCCGGCCCAATATGAAATGGCGCCGATTTTCTCTACCACCAACATTGCCGCCGACCATAATCAGCTGGTGATGGAAACTATGCAGAAAGTGGCGCTGCGCCATGACCTGGTTTGTTTGCTCCATGAAAAGCCGTTTGCCGGAGTGAATGGTTCCGGAAAACACAACAACTGGTCGCTGGCCACCGATGACGGTGCCAACCTTCTTGAGCCGGGCAAAACCCCGCATGACAACGAACAGTTCCTTCTTTTCCTCGCGGCCTTGATTACTGCCGTAGACCGGCATGCCGATAAGCTGCGCGCCGGCGCTGCCAATCCCGGAAATGACTTGCGCCTAGGCGCCAACGAAGCGCCCCCGGCCATTGTCTCTGTGTTTCTAGGCGAAGAGCTCACCGATATTGTAGAAAGTTTGGGAAAAGGGAAGAAAGCTTCTTCCAAGGGCCAGAATTTTCTGAATATCGGAGTGGATACACTGCCGTCACTGCCGAAGGACAACACCGACCGCAATCGCACTTCGCCGTTTGCCTTTACCGGGAATAAGTTTGAATTCCGCATGGTGGCTTCCTCCGCCTCTATTTCCGGGCCGAACACGATTTTGAATACCATCGTGGCCGAGGCCCTGGATGAGGTTGCCACGCGATTGGAAAAAGCCAAAGACATCAACAAAGAAGCGGCGGCCATCGTAAAAGATGCAATTGTGCAACACGGCCGCGTTATTTTTAACGGTAATAACTATTCGGAAGATTGGCTCAAAGAAGCCAAGAAGCGCGGTATTCCGAATATTCGCTCCACTGTCGATGCGCTTGCGGCCATGAATTCTCCGGAGGCCATCAAGCTTTTTGAGAAATACAAAGTGCTGAGCAAAGAAGAGCTTCATTCCCGCTATGAGGTATATCTAGAAAATTATGCCAAACATATCAATATTGAAGCGCAAGCAGCTATTACCATGGCAAATCTTCAGTATTTTCCGGTTGTTTCCCGCTTTTCCGGATGCCTGGCCGGAACCGTCAGCAGTTTGAAAGCGGCCGGAGTTTCGGCCGCAGTGCAAAAAGAGCATTTGACGAAAGTGCAAGCGCTTTTGGCCTCTGCCGTGGGAAAACTGGAGGCGTTGGAAGCGGCCACACAGAAAGCGCAAGCGCTCTCTGAGGCGCACGCCAAGGCCGTGGCGTTCCGTGACAAAGTGTTCACGGCCCAAGCAGCGTTGCGCGCCGACATTGATGTGCTCGAGACCCTCACGCCTAAAGATATGTGGCCGGTGCCTACGTACGTAGATATGCTGTTTGGATTTTAAGTTGGGTGTCATTTCGGCCTTGGCCGCAATGACAAAGGTGTTATGTCTTCATCGTATGAAGTGGATGTGTGTATTGTAGGGGCCGGCCCGGCCGGGATGATGTTGGGTGGGCTTTTGGCCCGGCAGGGGATCCGAACGCTGGTGCTCGAGCGCCACAGGAATTTTGACCGGGAATTTCGCGGCGAAGTCCTGATGCCGCAATTTACCCAAATGTGCCGGCAAATCGGTATTTTTGATTTTATCGAAAAATACCCTCACCTGAAATTTCGGAATTTGGAAATTGTTTTCCATAAATCCCACGTAAGCCGTATTTCTTTGGAAGAAATCGCTCCCGAGGCTCCATTCGCTTTATGGATGCCTCAGCCTGTGCTGCTTGGCGCTTTGCTGGATAAATCCAAAGAATTTCCTAATTTCCAACTGTGGTTCAATACTTCGGCGCATGAGCTCGTGCGTAGCGGCGGGCAAGTGACCGGAGTGCGCGCATTGAAGGACGGCCAGTCCGTAGAAATCAAAGCGAAAATTGTTGTGGGCGCCGATGGCCGGGCCTCTACGGTGCGCCGCGAGGACGGTTTTGAAATTGAGTGTGAAGAGTACAGCTTTGATGTGATGTGGTTTTCCATTCCGCGTCCCCAAAATTACGAACCGACCGTGAGGGCCTTCTTATCCGCCGGCCGGAATTATTTGATTCTTCCGAAATATCCGGAGCTCTTGCAAGTGGGCCTCTTGGTGCCGAAAGGGGAGCTTCATGAGTACAAACAAAAAGGAATTGAATCGCTTCGGGCGGAACTGTTAGCGGACGATGCGGTGCTTCACGATTTTGCCCGTCAGCTGCATGATTTCAGCTCTTTTAATGTGCTTCAAGCGCGCACAAGTTTTGTAAAACGCTGGGCACAAAACGGATGTTTATTGGTGGGCGACTCGGCGCATACCTGTTCGCCGGCCGGAGCCATTGGTGTTTCCATCGCGGTGGGAACGGCCATCGTTGCCGCGGATGTGCTTCATCGCGCAATCAAACAAGGCAACACCTCGCAAGAGTTTCTAGATCAAGTCCAGGAGCTTCGCGGAGCCTACGTGAAAAAAATTCAGCGCATTCAAAACCGGATCAGTGGAAACTTTTTGGCCGAAAGCACCTGGCAAGGCAAAGTTTTCCCCATTTTGTTTTTCCTGCTCTCCAAAACGCCGCTTTTGAAAAAGCTTCAAAGAGAGCTAGTAGTGCTAAAAAGTCCGCTGCCCGTGCCTCCCGAAATCCGGTTCTAGTACCGCCTGACATTTAATTTTGTAACTATTTAGCTGGCTGAAGTTATTTCTGGATATTTTGCCCCTCGCCCTCCCGCCGAAGGCGAGAGAGGGAGAGGGCAGACCGCCGAAGGCGGCTGGGGTGAGGGTGGTTAGGCATCGTTTCCGCC
>JACQQR010000226.1 GCA_016206875.1 Candidatus Omnitrophota bacterium | reverse complement strand
CCGTTCAGCTGCCCCTCTCCCTTCCGCCGATGGCGAGAAAGGGAGAGGGACTAAGGGTGAGGGTTTTGTTTGGCGCTACACCCTCACCCCGGCGCTCCGCCTGCCTACCGGCAGGCAGGCGTCCGACCCTCTCCCTCTGCTGTCTTGGGCGCGCCCGCCTCGGCGGGTCCGCCTGTGGCGGAAGGGCGAGGGGTAACTGAACGCTCAAAAATGGTTAGTACCGCAAAACATTTGATTTTGGGAATGCGGTACTGTACGGCTTGTGAATGGGCCATGCCCATTTTCAATTTACTCATGCCGTATTAGAGAGGTGGAATACAAGTGAAAGCCAGTAAGACTTGCACGGCAATTTATCCGGGTAGTTTTGATCCCGTAACCTTTGGCCATATTGATATCATCAAAACGGCCTCCAAAATGTTCGCTAAGATCTTTGTCGCGATTGCCAGCAATACCAATAAAGAGCCCTTATTTGAAGCCCAAGTGCGGCTCAAATTTCTTCAATCGGCCGTGCGTTCCTTGCCGAATGTTGAGGTGGAATTGTTCGGCGGCCTCATTGTTGATTATGCCCGTAAAAAATCGGCTCAGGCCATGATTCGTGGGATCCGAGCCGTATCTGATTTTGATTATGAATTTCAAATGGCCTTGGCCAACCGCAAATTAGAGCCTGAAATTAACACCGTGTTTATAATGCCTTCGGAAGAACACTTTTACTTGTCTTCCAAACTCATTAAGGAAATCGCTCAATTTGGCGGGGATGTAAGCCGGTTTGTGCCTCCGAACGTGGCCAGAGGGCTCCGTGAAATCATCACAAAGTGACCGTTGCCTCCGGTGACTGTCACTTGGGTCCCGGCCGGAGATTGTTGACAATGCAGTCTAAATTAATTATTTATCTGGCCAAACTGCCTAAAGATGAGAAGGTAGAAGTTCGTTATGAGCTGGATCCTTCCGCTCTGGATATGGAGTTTGTTGATTTCCAGTATCAATCAAAACTGGATATTCAGGGTTTTTTGGAAAAATCCGGCGCGTTACTTACTTTTGATGGCGCCATCCAGGCAAAAGTAAAGCGCGTTTGTGCGCGATGTTTGGCCGAAGAAGTGACCGGGGAAAGTGAAGAATTTCACCTGGTGTTTGACATCAAGGACAAAACGGAACTAGAGGCAACAAACGAACTTCGGGAAGTGATGATTTTTGTGCATCCCTTGCGGTTTTTATGCAAGGAAAGCTGCAAGGGCCTCTGCGCAAATTGCGGCGTCAATTTAAATATAGAATCTTGCAAGTGTGACAAGTAATCAGGAGAGGTAACATGCCAAATCCAAAACGCAGGCATTCCAATAGCCGCACACGTCTCAGACGTACTCATGATGTGATTCGACTCAAGTCCCTTTCGAATTGTTCCAATTGCGGCGCTTCAGTTTTATCGCATCGTGTGTGTCCTGAATGCGGTTATTATAAGGGGCGCTTGATAGTAACCATCAAGGCTAAAAAAGAGACAAAAAAATGACAAGAATCGCTATTGACGGAATGGGCGGAGACAGTGCCCCGCAAGTCATCGTAGACGGCGTTGTGCAAGCCGCCAACTTGTTTGATTATGAGATGATGCTTGTGGGAGACGAAACTCGCCTGAAGCGCGAGCTGAATAATTACAAAGTTACGGGCGGCAGAATTTTTGTGCATCATGCCTCTGAAGTGGTTTCTATGGGGGAGTCACCCGTTCAAGCGGTCAAAAGGAAAAAAGATTCATCCGTTAACGTATGCACCGAGCTTCTAAAGCGCAAAGAGGTAGATGCGGTGGTAACGGCTGGAAATACCGGGGCGGCGGTGGCTTCTTCTATGCTGAATCTAGGGTTGCTTCCCGGCATTAAACGTCCGGGCATTGCGATTGCTTATCCTTCCGCTCACGGCATTTCATTAGCCATCGATGTCGGCGCCAATGTGGATCCCACCGCGGAGCACCTTCTGCATTATGCGATTATGGCCGAAATTTATTCACGGTTTGTGCTGAAGAAAAGAAACCCATCCATCGGCTTATTGAATATCGGCGAAGAAGAAGGCAAGGGAACCGAGGTGACCAAAGAAGCGCATAAACTTCTTCGAGAATCCAATTTAAACTTTGTGGGAAATGTAGAAGGCCGCGACTTTTTTACAGGCAAGTGCGATTGCATTGTCACCGACGGTTTTGTGGGCAATGTGGTATTGAAAATCATCGAAGGTGTAGTGGATGTAGTAGGGACGCTCTTTAAAAGGGAAATCGATAAAAATCCGATTGCCAAATTCGGCGCTCTGCTGTGTAAACCCGCTTTAGATGCGATTCAAAGAGACACCAATTATGAAGAAGCCGGGGGAGCGCCCCTTTTAGGAATCAATGGAGTGGTCATTATCAGCCATGGCGGCTCTACGGCGATGGCCATTCGCAATGCAATACGGCTTGCGGCCACCAGCGCTGAGTTGAAGGTGAATGATCAAATTGTAAACGAAATCCAGCAACGCGAAAAAGAACCAAAAAATTAATGAAAAGAAATGCCGGAATCGTGGGATTGGGTTGCTATGTCCCAGAGAAGATTCTTACAAACCTTGAATTGGAAAGCATTGTAGAAACCACAGACGAGTGGATTCGCACCCGAACCGGCATTTTAGAGCGCCGTATCGCCGCCAAAGGACAAAGCTCAAGCGATTTGGCCAGCCAAGCGGCGCGCGAGGCATTAAAGAATGCCGGGCTGGGTGCCTCTGATTTGGATTTAATCATTGTCGCTACGATCTCCGGCGATATGTTATTTCCTTCCACAGCCTGCCTGGTTCAGACAAAAATCGGCGCCACCTGCCCCGCCTTTGATTTGGCCGCTGCCTGTTCAGGCTTTCCCTACGCTTTAGCGATGGCCGGAGGGCTTGTTTTAGCCGGACAATACAAAAAAATACTGATTATTGGTTCTGAAGTTCTTTCCGGATTCATCGACTGGCAAGACCGCTCCACCTGCGTGCTTTTCGGAGACGGCGCCGGCGCGGCCGTTGTTTCGGATGTTGGACCTGATAAAGGAATTCTCTCCACATACTTGGCGGCCGACGGCCGGTATGCGGATTTATTAAAAATTCCAGCCGGCGGCTCTGCCATGCCTCCTTCTCTTGAATCCGTGCAGCAAAAATTGCACACACTCAAAATGAATGGCAGCGAGGTATTCAAGCTCGCGGTACGCAACATGGCAGATGCCGTGTTAAAGGCTATTGCTTTGGCCGGAATTTCTCTTGAGAAAATTGACCTCTTAATTCCTCACCAGGCCAACTTAAGAATCATTCAGGCCGTTGCGGAACGCACCCACGTGCCTTTGTCAAAAGTATTCATTAATTTGGATAAATACGGAAATATGTCCAGCGCTTCAACCATTGTTGCTTTGTATGAAGCCGTAAAATCGGGGAGAATACAACCCGGAAACCATATCGCTATGGTTGCTTTCGGAAGCGGACTCACTTGGGCCTCCACGGTGATGAAATGGTGAAAAAAGCTTTTTTATTCGCGGGGCAGGGTGCACAGTTTGTGGGCATGGGGCGAGACTTATATGAAAACTTTCCCATTTGCAAAAAAGTTTATGATGAAGCGGATCATCATTTAGGATTTTCCATTAGCAAAGTTTCCTTCGAGGGTCCGGAAGAGGAACTGACGCGCACAGAAATTTCCCAACCGGCCATTTTTGTCATGAGCGCTGCCATCACGGAACTTCTTAAATCAGAGCGGCCGAACCTACGGCCCCACGTGGTTGCCGGACTTAGTTTGGGGGAATATAATGCTTTATTTGCCGCGCAAGTCATTACCTTTGAAGAGGGCTTGAAACTGGTCAAGCGCAGAGGCGCCTTGATGGAGGAGGCCTCGGTCAAGCATCCGGGAACCATGGCTTCGATTATCGGATGCGATTTGAACTTAGTGGAGCAAATGTGCGCTGAAGCAAATTGTCAGGTGGCTAATATCAATTCTCCCGAGCAAATCGTAATTTCCGGTCCAATGGGCTCTGTGGAAAAGGCCTGCTCGCTTGCCAAAGAAAAAGGAGCCAAACGGGCGATTCTCTTGAAAGTAAGCGGGGCTTTTCATTCCCGGTTAATGGAGGAGGCCAGCTCCGGCCTAGCCCGTGAATTGGAGCGTTTTACATTCCCCAAGCCGCGTATCCCTTTCATTGCCAACGTTACGGGCCGAGAAGAGCACTTGCCCGATAAAATCAAAACTCTTTTGAGCGAGCAAGTGATTCGCCCCGTCCGTTGGATGGAGACGGTTCAAGCCATTGCCTTGATGGGCGTGAAAGAAGTTTTTGAGATGGGACCGGGCACTGTGCTTAAAGGGTTAATCCGCAAAATTAATCCGGAAATTTCTGTTACAAATTTAGGAACTGTTGCCGATATTCGGAGTTATTTGGCAACACAAATCCATTAAGGAGACGCATATCATGCTTTTAAAAGATCAGGTGTCTTTGATCACCGGTAGCGCGCAGGGAATCGGAAAAGAAATCGCTTTGTTGTTTGCAAAAGAGGGTTCACACGTTGCGCTCGTGGATTTGAACGAGCAAAATCTGGCAAAAACCCGCTCTGAAATCGAATCTTTGGGCGTAAAATGTTTGGAAATCCAAGCCAATGTCACTCAATCCGCGCAAGTGGATGAAACGGTCAAAAAATGTGTTGACACTATGGGTCGTATCGATATACTCGTCAACAACGCGGGCATCACCCGGGACAATCTCCTTGTCCGCATGTCCGAAGAAGATTGGGATTTAGTGCTGAGCATCAACCTCAAGGGAACGTTTCTTTTTACAAAAGCCGTTGCGAAAATCATGATGAAGCAGCGGTCGGGCAGGATTATCAATATTGCGTCGATCATCGGATTGATGGGAAATGCGGGTCAAGCCAACTACGGAGCTTCTAAAGCCGGAGTGATTGGTCTGACCAAGTCGACGGCCAAAGAACTTTGCAAAAGAGGAATTAACGTAAACGCCATTGCGCCCGGTTTTATCAAAACTGCAATGACGGATAAATTATCAGAGGATATACGCAATTTAATGCTGGCTCAGATTCCTCTTGAACGTCTCGGAAATCCTGAGGATGTGGCTCATGTAGCCCTGTTTTTGGCTTCCAAATATTCCAGTTATATTACAGGACAGGTTATTCAAGTAGACGGCGGTATGTTGATGTAAGTGAGGGGGCCGGTGTTTGTTCGGCCGCGCTCATCCCCGTAAAAAACGGGGATCCAATTTTAAACAGGTCCTAGGTCAACCCCGGGATAAACATCCAATTAAGGAGGAATCACCCGATGGCAGTTCAAGATAAGATCACTGAAATTATTGTGGAGCAATTAGGCGTAAAACCCGAAGAAGTCACACCGGAAGCTTCCTTTGTGGATGATTTGGGGGCGGATTCTCTGGATACCGTAGAATTGGTTATGGCCTTGGAAGAGGAATTTGGCGTGGAAATCCCGGATGAAGACGCGGAAAAAATTACTACCGTCGGTGATGCAATTAAATACGTTGAAGAAAAAGCAAAAAACAAAAAATAATGCATTCAACAGTTTGAATTCCTTCTTATGAAACGCAGGGTGGTCGTTACAGGAATAGGCGTCATCAGTCCTGTGGGCAATACAGTGGATGAGTTTTGGCACTCGCTTACGCACGGAAAAAGCGGAACGGGGACCGTAACTCAAGTGGATCCGGATAAGTTCCCATCCAAAGTTGCCGCTGAAGTAAAAAATTTTGATCCCTCCGTATGGATCTCCGCTAAAGAAAGAAAAAAAACGGATCGGTTCGTACAATTTGCTTTAGCGGCCAGCGACATGGCCGTTAAAGACTCGCGGCTTGATTTTTCCAAAGAAGATACTTCCATGTGCGGTGTCTTTATCGGATCGGGCATCGGAGGTCTTCACACCATTGAAGAGCAACACCAGGTTCTTTTAGATAAAGGGCCGGATCGCATCTCTCCTTTTTTTATCCCTATGCTCATTGTCAACATGGCGGCGGGAAAAGTTTCTATCGCGTTCAATTTAAAAGGACCGAATAGCTGCGTGGCCACTGCCTGCGCCACGGGCGCGCATGCCACGGGAGACGCCTTTAAAATTATACAAAGGGGCGAAGCGGATATTATGATTTCCGGAGGCTCTGAGGCGTGCATCACACCGCTGGGTTTCGGCGGATTTGCCGCACTCAAGGCGCTTTCCTGCCTGAATGACACGCCGGAAAGCGCCAGCAGGCCGTTCGATGCTACACGGGACGGTTTTGTGATGGGAGAAGGCTGCGGCATTCTTGTGCTTGAAGAGTTGGAGCATGCCAAAAAACGAGGCGCAAGGATTTATGCGGAAATTTCAGGTTACGGTATGACCTCTGATGCCTCTCATATCACAGCCCCGGATCCAAAAGGGGAAGGGGGCACGCAAAGCATGATACGAGCGATGAGGGATGCCGGTGTAACCCCTTCTGAAATCAGCTATATCAATGCCCACGGAACTGCCACTCCGATGAACGATAGGGTAGAAACCATCGCGATTAAAGGTGCCTTGGGTTTGGATATAGCCAAAAAAGTGCCAGTCAGTTCCACCAAATCCATGACCGGACACTTGCTCGGGGCCGCCGGAAGTATCGAAGCCATTATCTGCTGCAAGGCCATACAAGATTCTCTCATCCCGCCCACCATTAACCTCCACCATCCTGACCCTGAATGTGATCTGGATTATGTTCCCAACCAAGCCCGCAAAGCCAGCTTAGACATTTGCCTAAGCAATTCCCTCGGTTTCGGCGGCCACAACGCCACACTCTGCATCCGCAAGTTCCGCGAGTAACAACACTGCGTGATCCCCGTCAGCGCGGGAATAACCCGGGGAATCGAGTGTCTTGAAAAGTTGTGTACACAAAACTTGACACATTTAAACTGCTCTGTTATCTTTATCTTAGAAAGTGAGGGGTAAACGATGAAACTAGCATCCATTCGGCAGTTTCGCAGTGGGATTTCCAATTTTACACGCAGAGGAGAGATGGTGCTTGTGACTAAAAGTGGAAAAATGGTCGGTTGTTTTTTGCCTTTTCCGGTAGATTCTCAGGACATTCCTATTGAGTTAAAAAGAGAATTTGTGTCAACGCTGGGCGCAAATATTGCAGAACGATTAGAGGTAAAGAAGATTCAAGAGAAAGAAGTTTTGGATGATTTCCATAGATTTAAAAAAAGCCGCCGTAGATAGCAATGTCGTTCTTTCGGCAGTGATTGGCAAGTCTGCGCTTCGTATTTTTACACATCCCGACATCCTCCCGATAACAACCGAGTTCAACATGAAGGAAGTGGAAGAATATTTGCCCTACTTTTCTTCTAAATATCGAATGAATGAGACCGCTTTATTGTGGCAGTTGAAGATGCTGCCCATGGAATCTTTTCCGGAAAAGTATTATAAAAATTATTGGGCTCAAGCAGAGAAACTCTTACAAGGAAGAGATCCGGATGATATTCATTTGGCGGCTTTAGCTCTTAAGGAGAACATCCCCATTGTATCCAATGATAAAGACTTTGAACAATGCTCTATCCTTGTATATACCACCGCCGGATTTTTAAAAAAATTAGAAGGCTAAAACACCCTGTTTTTCACGTTTTGTAAAATCCTCCATTTATTTTGACTCTCTACTCCATAGAATGTTAGAATCCTTGCCATGAGCCTTAAGAAAATCGAAATCTTTGGATTTAAGTCTTTTGCCGACCGTACGGAAATTGTTTTTGAACCGGGCGTAACCTGCGTTGTGGGCCCGAACGGCTGCGGCAAAAGCAATATTTCCGACTCCATTCGCTGGGTGTTGGGCGAGCGAAGCGCCAAGATGCTGCGCGGCTCCAAAATGGAGGATGTGATTTTCAGCGGCACCGACATTCGAAAATCACTTGGCTTCTGTGAAGTGCATCTCACCATCGATAATTCCCGAAAAATCTTACCCATTGAATATGAAGAAGTGGTGCTCTCCCGCAAAATGTACCGCACCGGTGAAAGCGAATACTTTATCAATAAAACTTCTTGCCGATTTAAAGACGTTCAGGATTTAATTCTGGATACCGGCATCGGCTCCAATTCTTATTCGATGATTGAGCAGGGAAGAATCGACTACATTCTTCAAGCTGATCCGGAGGAAAGACGTTTCTTAATCGAAGAAGCCGCAGGCATTTCCAAATTCAAATCCAAAAAAGATGAGGCCTTAAAAAAGTTAGGTAAAACGGAAGAAAACCTATTGCGGCTCGCCGATATCATTGCCGAGGTGGAGAAAAATATTAAGTATGCCGAGCGCCAGGCGAAACGGGCCGAAAAATATCGGGAGCAATTTGAAACTTTAAAGCAACTGGAAGCGCAAAAAGCCTTTTGGCAGCTCGCTAATATAGAAACCCGTCAAAAAGAACTGGGACGGCAAAAAGCGGAACTTGCCCAAGAATGTGAGAAACTGGAGAAGGATTTTTCCCAACAATCAGAGGTCCTAAAACAAAACCGTGAGAAAATACGCCTGCTTGAATCTGAGGTGAATCGGGGAGAATTGAAAAAAATCGAACTTTCTACCCAGACGGGTTCTTTGCGCGACAAAATTTATTTTAATGTAGAGCGTGTCGGTTCCCTTAAAAATCAATGGTTGGACGCCGAAAGCGAAATTGCCTCATCAGAAGAGCGGATGGGGCGGCTTACCTTAGAGTCAGAAAAACAGGAAAATGAAATTGTACTGCGCCAGTCTGAACTTTCGACCAAGCAGGAGCATACGGTTTCAATTCAGGAAACTTTGCGCAAGCAGGAAGAGCAGCATGCCTCTTCTTTTGCCAAACTCACGGAGTTCAGACAACAGCAAGCGCAAAATGATTCCATCCGGCAAAAGCTTATCCAGGAACAGGCCTCCTTAGAGTCGCGAATTGCTGCGATGTGCGCCCGTAGTGAACAGCAAAATAAAGAAAAAGAGACATTGCGTAATGAGGTACGCGCGTTGGAGGGGGAAGTACGCAATATGGAGCAAAAGCAAGTTGTAAATTATGAGCAAAAATCCCTGTTGGAAGAAACTTTGGGTGTGGTGAATGAAAACATCCATATGAAAGAGCATGAGCTGGAAAGTATTCTTTCACGAATTTTAAGGACAGAAGGAAAAAAGAAAGAAATCAGCGTTCAAATTGAATTCCTCTCCAAAAGCTTGACCTCTCGCGAAACAAACAACTTGTGCCGGCGCCTGGATGAGAAGCGCAAGGATCCTTCTTCGGGCTTGGCGGGGAATGCCTGGCTATTAAAAGAAATCGTGCGCGCAAAACCCGGTCACGAATCCGTCTTGGAGCAGCTCGTATCCGTGCTTTCGCCGGAAGCTCTGATTGTCCATGTGGACGTTTTTTTTGAATTCAAAGAGCTCATTTCAAGAAGCGCTTCTTCGCCGGTGAGTGTCTTATTTACACACTCCCATGTTACGCCCGTTCAGCACCCGGGCATTCCTTTGGAGTGGAAGGGAACCCGGTTGACAAGCATTCAAGACTCTCTGGAGCTCATTTCCGAAGCGCAGACTTCCGCGCAGCAAATTCTTCAGGGGATTCTTATCTCTTCCGCCAGCGCAGAGCAATTGATCTCTTTGGGCATCGGCGAAATAACTCAGAATAAACAAGTATTGAGCCGGGAGGGTGTGCTGTTTGGCCCCGGCTCTCTGGTTACATTTCCCGTTTCGGCAGGCGGAAATTTTTCTCAAGAGACCATTCGGGAACTTGAGGCTGAAAAGGACTTACTAGAACACCAGTTTGTAGAATATGAGAAACGAGAGAAGGCTATAAAACAAGAAAAAACATCGATGTCCCATGACCAATTCAAAGTTCAGGAAGATGTGGCCAAAATACGCACGGAGATTGAATCGGAGCTGCGCCGGCTTGATTTATTGAAGGAAAGTATCGGCCGTATTCAAGAACGCGTTGATCGCCTGGATGAAGAAACTTCTCAATCGGAACACGAAATAACGGACATCCGGCAATCGATTTCTGAAAAAACCGGCCGGATACAGACGCTGGAAGAAGAAGGAAACGCTTTGGAGCCCCAAGCCGTAGAGCTCTCCAATTTCACAAAGGCAAGTGCCCAGACTTTAGAATCTCTTCGCCTGGAGCAGGTCAGGGAAGAAACAAGTTTGATTGCGCTTAAAGAAAAACTGAGCATGGCCAAGTCTTATTTGGAAGAGGTGCGGGAGGGGATTGTAACCGAAAGCCAGCGTGTTCAGCAAAAACGAAAAAATATTTTAGACGCAAAAGGAAATATTGAGTTGTTGACTGAAGAAAATAATAAATTTTCTCTTGAAATTGACGCCCTGGCGGCATCTCAATCTCAAATCGAGATAGAACTGGGCCGGTGCACAGATCAGCTTCTGGAACATCGAGCAATTTGCGAGCGTATAGAAATTGAGGTTGAAACCAGGCGGCAGCATGCAGAGAAGACCCGGGAAGAATTACATCAGACGGAGTTTAAAGCTATGGAATCAACCTATTCTAAAAATTCCATTTTCGATCGCCTCCGGCAGACTTATAAAATTGATTTGGAAAAATTAAAACAACCGGCCGGGCTCGAGGAAATGACTGAAGAAACTATTCAAGAAATCACGACTCAAATTGAAGGCCTGCAAGAGCGCGTGGAATCGTACGGGGCAGTGAATCTTCTCGCCGTCGATGAGTACAATGAATTAAAAACCCGTTATGATTTTATGGTGACGCAAAAAAATGATCTGACGGGGGCGCGGGATGCGCTTTTAGACGCGATTCGAAAAATTAACAAAACCACTAAAAAGCTTTTTGAAGACACTTTCCAAAAGGTTCAAATCAATTTTCAAGAATTTTTTACCCTGCTTTTCGGAGGGGGACATGCCGAGTTGATTTTGTTGGATCAAGAAAACGCCTTGGAATCAGGAATTGAAGTCATGGTTCGGCCGCCCGGAAAAAAATTACAGCAAATCAGCCTCCTCTCGGGAGGAGAAAAGGCGTTAACCGCCGTCGCCCTTCTATTTGCTCTTTTCAAAATCAAGCCGTCTCCTTTTTGCGTTTTGGACGAAGTGGACGCGCCTTTAGACGAGGCGAATATTGACCGGTTTCTTTCTGTGCTGAAAATTTTTCTCGAATTAACGCAGTTTATTATCATCACACACAACCGGAAAACCATTTCCATGGGAGATGCCCTCTATGG
>JACQQR010000216.1 GCA_016206875.1 Candidatus Omnitrophota bacterium | reverse complement strand
CAATATATGATAACATCCTTTTTATGAAGATACGTACTTGTATTGCCGCTTCGACTCACCAAAGAGGTATTCGTACGGCTCAGTTAACGAAGCGGTTAGGGCTTTACCGGTCTAATATTTCGCTTATGGACGCGGGAAAGAGACCCTTGTCCTTAAAACTCCTTACGAGAATTGCACGGTTTTTAAAGTGCAATCCCTTGGATCTTCTGATGGTGCACAAAACGCCGCGAACTCCGTTTGCCCGGTCCCGGCGTTTTGTGAAGAAACTCCGGGATAGAGAAGACCAACTTGAGGAGGGAACTAATTGTCAATGGGTGAACAATATTTTGTTGGCCTGGCAGCGCCACTACGGCCTGAGGAGATATTCACAATGAGAAAAAAATTCTCCAGTAACGATCCTTATCGACAAGTGATCCAGGCTTTGAACCGAGTGGGAGTTCAGTATGTAGTGGTGGGGATGTCCGGAATTAATTATTATGCGAAAAACGCAGCCGAAACTTTTGGAACTATGGATTATGATATTTTTATTCAACCTAAGGAGCCTAACGTAATCAAAACAATCAAGGCCGTGCAAGAGCTGGATTGTACCCTTTCAACTTCTGCGGGCGCTTTTAAACTAAATCAATTGAAAAAATTGCTTACTCAGTACAATACCCTGATAGCGAGCACACCTTATGGAATGATGATAGAGTTTCTGCTCAAAATATCGGGGTATTCCTTTTCAGAGCTTTTTGAGGATGCCAAAACTTTTGATTTAGACGGCGTTCCCGTACGAGTGGGAAGATTGACAAAGCTGCTGGATTCTAAGCGGATAGCCAATCGTACCCAGGACCGTCAATTTCTAAAACGGTACAAGGCATTGTTTGAATAATGGCCGTTTATACGGGATGTTGCTTTACCCACTCATCGCATCGGTGCACGCTGCCGAGCGGGCAATGGTTCTGAACGATTTGGTCGTGGCAGCTGTAGTGATAGGGATAGGGCCGGGCGTAGGCGGATTTGAGCGTATGTTCCAGCTCGCGCTCGGAAAGTCCGATCGCGTGTTTGGTGTTCCACTCCCCAATCAAATCTCTCGAAATCTCCGCGTCCAAACCGTTTCGCCGGAACTCGGAAAGCAGGCGAATCGCGCAATTGTTTCTTTCTCCCGCGGGGATGTGCGCATTCCACATCGCAAGAAATCCGGGGCACAAAAATTTCTCCGGATCCCGGCCATGCTTGGGCTTGATAAAATATCGAAAGGGCCTTCGCGTAATGCGCTCGATCACTTTATGTGATCGATGAAATATTTTTTCTAGTTCCTTGTCCGGTTCTAGCGAGTGGGTTTTTGAGATCATGCCGGTAGGGTCGGTACAAGAGAGCGGGTGCGGATTTTTTGCTTTCGCCAAAATATCGTCTCGTGTCAGGCTGAACAGCTCTTCCGGTGTTAGAGGAATTTTGTATAGGCCGGTTTTTTGATTGATTGTGTTGGGGAGCCGCAGCAAGCGCATTTTATCTTTGATCGAAAGATCAAATACTTCACGTTCAAGACCGGGTGTCGAAAAAATTAGTTCCTTTCGAAAATGGGCAAACACCAAATGCAAATGATGCGAAGGCGCCACACGTCCCAGCAGTCGTGTGTCGAGTGTAAAATGAAATCCTTTGGCACCGCTAAAATAAATGGGACAGGCCTCAGCAAGAATCTGACGGCGGAGGAATAAAAATTCAGCCAGCTTGCGCGCGTTCGAGAGCGATTGGTCGAGCACCGGCGAATCGATATCAACCGGAAGATACGAAGCCCAAATTTTTCCATCAAATCCGGAAACCGAAGGCTTGCCATCGACGGGATGAAGTTCTATATAGGTAAGCAGTTCGGGAGTAAACAGAAAATAAGTCGAATAACATTCAACGTGTTGATATTGGTCCACCAGCGCCGCCACCTCGGCAAGCGGCACCACATGATTGCGAAACCCCTTCTGATGAGCCGCCGCAAAATCCACCCATTGATATCGGCGCATAACGAACTCCCATGCCGCCGGTTTATGAAAGCAACCACCGGTAGGCAGGCTTTACTTCGATATATACCTCTCAACACCATTGAAAAGAAAATATCAAAAGCTCTCAATGACAGTGAGAAGATTTAAATTACTCGGCTAAATGAGAGGCGCTCAATAAATCTTCCAGTTCCACATTGAGATAGATATGTTGTGCTCTCAATAGATCCACGAATTCCCACCGGTTTATTTTGAGGCGTCTAGAAGCCTCCCCGGCGCTGATTTCTTTGGAAACATATTTTTTGAGAACCATTTCTATATTTAATGGAGTGGGCATAAATCACTCCTTCCCCTTATCAAAATTTAACCTTTTGGCCAATGCAATTCAAGCACCGTTTAGCAAAAAGGGATACCCACCGCTTTAGGCAGCAATTTTCAAAGTAATGGCCAGAATAGAAAAAGTCCCCTCTTTAGAGGGGACTTTCATTTTGCAACATAAATTACTGTCTAAGTGGGTGGGCAAGTAAGGAAGCGGGCGCCTACCACTTGATACAGTACTTTTTGTCATTCTGAGTGCCCGAAGAGGCGCGTCCGCCGCAGGACGGATCCGCCGGGGCGGAAAGAATCTGCATTGCCTATCGTAAAGTAATTGCGAAGCGTTGCGTAACCTTTATGGTAACGCAAGCCAGATGCTTTCCGCCAAAGGCGGACCCGCCTCTGGCGGGCGCTCTCTTATCGCTCAGCATGACAACTGTATGAAGTGGTAGGCACCCTTT
>JACQQR010000215.1 GCA_016206875.1 Candidatus Omnitrophota bacterium | reverse complement strand
CCGATATAGTCGTGGCCTTCCCGCTCCGCCTGAAGCGCCTGATCGAGACTATGCGTTGAGCGACCGATGAATTTCGTGTTCCCTAAGATCCTACGCGCATAGTGATAGGGCAAATCGTCTTGCCCTAAATGAACTCCGTCGCCACATACAAGGGCCACGTGCACGCGGTCATTGATAAAAAAAAGCCCGCCGCGCTTTCCCACACGCGGCGCTATTTTGAGCGCTAAGCGCAAAAAAGCCGCATCAAGCAAAGTTTTTGACCGCAGCTGAATGAGCCCTGCGCCGCCCTCGAGCGCCTGGTCGATTTTCCGGAAAATAGACTTTTCTTCCCGATCCAAATCGGTGATGGCGTACAATTTAAAATTTTTTAAGAGTTTCTTTTTCCAATTCATAAAGGGCAAACCGGATTTTTTGAAATTTCTTTGAGGCGGAAATAGAAATCATTTTTGACCATTCTTCCAAAACCCGTACTGCCTCTTCGGAGCGCTGCATATTGCTGGAAAAAATATCTTCGATGCGAATTTTCTTTTTATCGCCCACGAATGAGGCGCGGCCCACATCATGGCGTACGCTGCGTTCGGCAACGATAGCCCGGTAGGAGACGGGAAATGAAAGAATGGCTTGGGTCAAGGCATGCCTTGTTTTCTTGAACCGCCCCGCAAGGCGGCCCAAACCCAATACAAATCGAGCCACCTCTTCTGAAACGCGAATGCCTTCCTTGGCGCGGTTATAGTTGGCGTCGATGACGCGGAGAACCTGTTTTTTCATGGGGGCAACCTGTCATTCCCGTGCAAACGGGAATCCATTTTGATGTTTTTTTCTTCACAAAGCAAAATGGACTGCCGTATTCTCGGCTGTGACAAACTTATTGATGCAGTTTTTCTAGTATTTTTGTAGTCGAACGGCCGGGTTGAAAGGAAATGCGCTTGACGCACCCGCCGTAGGACTCCACAAATTTTCCGCCCACAATATCTTCTTTTTTCCAATCGGCGCCTTTGACAAGCACATCCGGCCGCAGCCTATGAATCAACCGCTCAGGAGTATCCTCGCCGAACAATATCACCGCATCCACGCATTCTAGTTCCGCTAAAATTTCAGCGCGGTCATGCTGGGAATGAATGGGCCGGCCAGGGCCTTTGAGTGTGCGGACAGATCGATCGGTGTTTATTGCCACAATAAGTTTGTCACCCGCCCCACGGGCATGCCGTAAATAGCTCACGTGGCCGTAATGGAGAATATCGAAACAGCCGTTGGTGAACACCACGGTGAGGCCTTGCCTCTTCCATTGATTGCGAGTTTTGGTGAGCGAGGAGAGCTTTTTAATTTTAGGATGCATGTTCCGCGAACATTTCTTCTACGATTTCTGAAACGGCATGAAGCGCCGTAATGTGAGTTTCTTGAATATGGGAAGTGTGCTTGGACATGGCCCGAAAGACTACATCCGCCGATTGAGCCAATTTTCCTCCGTGTTCGCCGGTAAAACCTACCGAGGTCACTCCGATTTCACGCGCCTTTTCCACGGCTACAAGCACATTCTTCGAGTTGCCGCTGGTGGAAATGGCAATCAATACATCGCCTCTACTGGCCAACCCCTCAAGCTGCCGGGCGAACACCACGTCGTATGAATAATCGTTGGCAAGCGCCGTCAGAATGGAAGTATCTGTGGTGAGCGCTATGGCAGGCAAACTCTTTCTTTCTTTTTTGAAGCGGCCGATGAATTCAGCCGCGATATGCTGGGCATCGGCCGCGCTGCCGCCATTGCCGCAAAGAAAAATCGTGTTGCCTCGGGCGAGCGCCGCGGCCATTTCACCGGCGATTTTTTCAAGCAAGCCAAGTGTGGCTTCACTAAACGTTTGCTCAATAGCCGTTTTGTGATCATTGATAATTTCACGGAGCCGTAAAGAAATGTTCATATCATCCAACAAAGATTTTGGCCATATCGTAATAGTCCATGGGCACGGTTTTTAATGTGCCCACCGCATCTTCCAGTGGAACATCTACAATTTTATTCCCTTGGAGGCTGGCCATACGGCCCCATTTCTTCTCTTTCGCCAGCTGAAACGCTTTGACGCCAAACCGTGTGCCCAACACACGGTCAAAAGCCGTAGGAGAGCCGCCCCGTTGAATATGACCCAGAACCGTCACGCGGGTTTCAAAACCGGTTTTCTTTTCAATCAGCTCGCCAATCTGATTGCCAATGCCGCCCAATCGCACGTGGCCAAACTGATCCAGATTTCCTTCCTGTTTCACATCTTTTTGATTGAGCTGGGCGCCTTCGGCTACGGCGACAATGCTGAAATTTTTCCCGCGGGAATGGCGCTGTTTGATGATCCGGCACACATCATCGATATCCACCGGCACCTCAGGAATCAAAATCACATCGGCCCCGCCGGCAAGCCCTGCTTCAAGCGCAATCCAGCCCGCGTGGCGGCCCATAATTTCGGCGACCATCACCCGGTTATGTGATTCGGCCGTGGAATG
>JACQQR010000214.1 GCA_016206875.1 Candidatus Omnitrophota bacterium | reverse complement strand
GTATACACCAACGGCGTGACGGGTGCGGTGACGCGTTACAACTATGACTCACTCTTCCGGGTTACTCGTACTGAAGATGCGCTGGGCAATGTCACTACCTATACTTATGGAACGACGGGGAACGGGCCGGAGACGATTCGGGACGCGCGGGGAAATATCACGCGCTTTGAATATAACTCATTGGGAAACGTGGTGCGGAAAACAGATCCGCTCGCGCATGTTACGCGCTACGAGTATGCGCTGATTAATGACGAAGTCCGGCTGATTTTTGTAGAAGGACCGGACGGAACCGGGCGTTACATGGAATATGATGCCAACGGTAACATGACGCAGGTGATTAGCGGAGCCAGACCCATTAGGGACGGAAACGGAAATCTCACCGGTTATTATCCCACCTCCACATTGACACTATCCAGCTACGACACGTTCGGCAATCTGGTTTCCACGTCGGATTATTTCGGCCTGCGCGCTTCCTATAGCTATGACAGCTTCGGCAATCTGATTTCATCGCGGGATGCCCTGGGCAATGAGACGGTGCGGGAATATGATTTGCTCAATCGTTTGATCCGCATCCGGAATCCGCAGGGCCGCGAAACGGTGATGAATTATGCCGGAGCAGGTTCTAACTTGTCTTCTGTGACAACCGATGGAATAACCGTGCGCCACCGATATGACTCACGAGACCGTCTGATCGAGACAGAAGACGCGCTGGGACATATCACCCAATTTAATTACGATGGAAATACAGGTCGTATCATTGAAACCCGTGAGGTGGGCGATCCTGAGAATTCATTAGACGATATTGTGGCAACGTTTCAGTACGACGCTCTTGGCAACATGATTTCTTCCGCCGGGCCGCTGGGGGGCGCCACTCACTTTTTCTACGATAGCTTGAACCGTCTGACGAGAGTGGTGGCGCCAGAAATAGACACACAGATAAGCGTGGAAGGGATACCGGCTTACATTACGGATGCGGGCCGCAATGTTCGGTTTAGAGTATTAGTGGCTGATGATTCACAGATGGCTACGTTGCGTTACAGGCTCCGGGGAGAGTCCAGTTGGATTCAAAGTGCTTACACCTCTGAGTGGCAAACCTTGTTGATTCCCCGCGGGGATGGAGCCAAACAGATCGATATTGAAGTGATGGATGAGACAGGCAACTGGGGAAGTTTCACGGCTGAAACCATTCTGGATTCAAAAGGTCCTGAACAACTCTCCATTCAGATTGACGGCGGCGAACAGTACACCAACTCCAGAGAAGTGAATTTGACTTTAGCTGCCGAGGATTCCGGCTCCGGCGTCGAGATGATGTCGTTCTACCTGGGAGAAGGAACCTACACACCGTGGGAGCCTTTTTCGACGTCGAAAACAGTCACGTTAACTCCTGGGGATGGTGTCAAACAAATTTTCTTCCGCACTTTGGACCGGTTGGGTAACGAATCAGAAATTATCAGCGCCTCGATTACGCTAGATACTCAGCCCCCTCAAATCGAAATGATTACCCAGTCGGTGCCTCAGCAGACCAGCGAATCTTACATTGTGCTCAGCTATTACTTGGACAATGTGCCCAAGCTAAAACGCTTCGACCTTACGGAAGATTGGAACCATATCCAGATTGTGGAGCGGGATGAGGCCGGCAATGAGGCAAAAGGTCCGGACTGGTGGATACTGGGTCCACCCCGGATAGTTCTAAATGGCGGCAATCTCTACACCAGCTCGAATTTTCCAACCATGGAAATCACGAGCGCGGGAGGCATTCGCAGGGTGGACTATACGGTGAATCCGCGGGACTCGGGCGGCGGATTCACCAGAACGATCGATTATTCCAGCCAAATGCCCACCACCGTTCAAATCTCTCTGGAACTGCCCAACCGAAATCAACTGGTGGATATTGGCGCCACGGTATATTTTTTAAACGGTTCTAAAGGATTCCAAAACTTTCTGGTTATGGACACCACGCCGCCGACAGGGGACATGGTGATCAATGAAGGTATTAATACGCATAACACCGAGATCACGCTTACGTTAACCGCTGAGGATTTATCCGGCGTCGAGTCGATGGAGTTTTCTCTCGACGACGGCCGGACGTGGACGGAGAAAGAACCTTTTGGCTCTCAAAAAACATTAACCTTATCCGACGGCAATGGGCCGCGCAAAGTGATTTGCCGCCTCACCGATCGAGTCGGCCTCACGAGCATATTAGAAGACAGCATTTATCTTGGTATTCCATTTCAAGCATGGGTTTTACTGAAAGACGGCGAGTCCGTCACCAATAAAAGAACAGTTCCTCTTCGACTGACTACACAAGCCGCGCCGTTTTTTGCCGTAACCCGGATGGATTATTCCATTGATGACGGCCAAACCTGGGCCGGACCATTTGCCCCACAAAGCGAGTATCTTATTTCTTTCTCGAACGAACCTGGCATCAAAACCGTTCTCGTCCGGCTTTGGGATAATGTGGGCAATATGATGACTCTCAGTGAGGATATCGAATATGACCCCACGCTCCCCGATCCGGGCTCTTCCTATTCCATTCCGATGCCTATTTATTTGCAATCGGATGTGTATGTGTACGAGTCGCAATATCGTCCTGAAATTTATGTGAGGGAGCGTACCGAGGATACTTTTGTTACCGGAGGACTCGGCTATATCATCAAGCTCCTATTAAATGGACTAGAGGTGGATCGTAACTCAACGCTGACATTAAGCCCGGGTAAGAATGATATCCGGGTGCAGTTTTGGGACAGTGAAGGTAAGAAGAGAGATTTATCCTGGAATGTTTTTTACGATACCTTTATCGATCGCGGCGCATTCACCGATTTCGACGCCTACGGCAATAAGGTTTGGAAGCGCACGGCCGGCGGAGACGAAATCCGCTACGAATATGCAGACGACGGCCGCTTGGCCCGGACGATTGATGCGGGCGGGGAGCAGGCGCAATATACTTACGATGCCTCCGGCAATTTGGCCTCGGTGACGGACGCTTCCGGCACCACGGAGTACACGCGCGATCCGGCCGGGCGGATTACGCGCATGATGAATGCAAGCAGAATAACTTTTTACACCTACAACAGCGCCGGACGCATTGATTCCATCACCAAAGACGGCGCTACAGTGCGCTACAACTACAACTCGCAAAATCTTTTGGTGTCCACAGAAGAGCCGTCCGGCAGGACTACTTTTGTTTACGATGGGTCGGGCCGCATTCAGTCGATTGCCAAGCCGGATGGAGTGCGCATCACTTACTTTTACGATGCCTCAGGCCGCGTGATTCGCGAAGATGATTCTGCGCGCGGCCGCACCCTTTATACTTATGACGCGCGCGGCAACCGCGCCACAAAGGACTTTGAGCCGCCGGTCATTACGCCCGACAATTTGCGCGTTCAAACGCAGTATCTTTACGGCTATAGTTTCGGCCGCGAAAATGACGCCCGTCTGCTCGAAACCCGATCCAAAAAATTCGAAGCCCCCGCGGACAATTATCAAAGCGTAGATAGTTTTCAGCTCAAAGAAAACGGCGTGAATTATCTTTACGCCAATCAGGAATTTTCCGCGGCGCTGGATTTCGATCTTTATTACGATTCCACCGACGACGGAAGTGGGCAACAGCGCGCGAATTGGCCCAGGATCAGTCCGGGCTGGAATGCGATGCCCTATCAAATCGAATTTCCCGAAGCTAAAGCTAACGTAACGCTGGGCGGGCTCACACAATATACCTATCCCAGTTTGACCGTGCGCGACCGGAAAAATGGCAGAGCCCTTCATTTTACCTTGAGCGAATTGAGCCAGAATTGGGTGGGCCAGATTTCATCTGTTTATACCGTTGAAGATGGCTCTTTACCTTACACCCTTCATTACTTCACGAAATTCGAACTTCTTTTTGGCCAAGGTGAGTCGGCTAGTTTTACGGAAAGAGGGGAACTAGCGAGTCTTGCTTACAGCAATAGTTCTCAAAATGTCAGCTATTTATCTTCTACTGGCTCAGGATTTGTCCGCGATCCCGCCGATCCGAATGGCGGTATCTCACTCATGGGTGAAATGGGACTGTCATACATAGGGCCGGATTGGAATATCCGCTTTGGTTACAACAGCCAAGGTCGATTGTCCGATATCTATGGGGGATTAGGCGACAAGCACAAGCAGCTTTTTTATAATAGCTCCGGCGATTTGAGCTCGGTTCGCGATGCTGTCACCGGAAAAGAAATATTCTTTTTCTACGACGACCAGCGCCGCTTGATCCGGAAAACAGACTCCGATGGACAAGTCCTCTTTGATCATCGCTACAATGTTCTGAATCGCCCCCTCGGCCGGGAAGTTTCTTCGGGGAAGGAAGAATTTGTTTACGATGCCTCCGGCAATTTGGTGCAAAAGCGCGTGACGGATAACAGCCATTTTGATCATGTGGAGTACATGGAATACGACACCGAAAATCACCTGACCCGCTGGTTTGACGGCAGTAAGAATGTGGAATTTGAGTATGACGGCGCGGGTAATCGGGTGAGCCGGCGGGTGAATGGCGAGCTGACGCAATATGCCCCCGATGCTTCCCGTGCGGTGCTGCCGGTGTACGCAATGGAGGCTGAAGAAATTACCGGCCTAGTGTTCCGTGACGGCCGCTATTATGATCCTAGCTTCGGCCATTTCATCTCGGC
>JACQQR010000020.1 GCA_016206875.1 Candidatus Omnitrophota bacterium | reverse complement strand
TTTTTCCTTTAACCCTATACGAACTTAGGAAACAGGATACTAATTAATCTAACCAATTCTGTTGTCGAGGGTTACACTTCTTAAAGCGCGTAAAGAATCATAGCCATAACTTGACAATATGTCAAGTTATATGCCTATAAAGACCTATAATCAGATAAATTTTTGACTATTAGTAAACTTCATGCTAGATTTTGTTTGGAACCAAGAAGGGGCCGGAATACGTAAAACCCATGGAGAGGGGGAAAGGGAGTGAGCGGAGGTGAGTCAAATGTCATTTGACCATAGCCTAATTACGGGGATGTTCCTAGGGGTGATTATTGGTCTTTGGTATACCTCACAACTAGTGACTTATCTGCCGTTTTTCGTAATTGGCGCTGTGATTCTTTTAATTCGCTATCTGCACGCGAAATAAGGATCACCGTGTAGTACATGGGGGGTGACCAGAATGAAGTTTGATCACACGTTGCTTACAGGCCTGTTCCTGGGAGTTACATTGGGGTTAGCGTTCGTGGATAAATTGGTTGTGTATCTGCCAATATTCTTGATCGCGACTGTAATTTTCCTGGTAGGCTATATGCATAGCAAATAAGCCAGAGAACATACGTCCGAAGCGCCCGAAAGTTTTTTCGGGGAAGAGCCAGTCCGGAAAGCGAGAAACCGGGGCTATCCAAGAGACCCAAGGGCCGGATCGTCCATTCTAGTACCGCAAGACATTTGATGTTTTGGGTTCGCGGTACTGTGCAGTTTGAGAATGGGCTACGCCCATTTTCAATTGTCATGCTGCACTAGGTGTTTTCCCTTTCCGGAACTCTTCACCGAATCCGACGAGATGTCAAAATCTCGACGGGTTCGCTCTCAGGCCACCAGGACTGAGGGCGACGCTTGAGATGTCAAAATCTCGACGGGTTCGCCCTCAGGCCACCAGGACTGAGGGGGCGCTCGAGATTCTGTTGATTTCCTAGACCCACCTCATTACACTACCGTTCTTATGTCCTCCGCAAAAATCAAAAAAAGCGCAAAAGTATGTGTGTACTCTGATGGGGGCGCCCGTGGAAATCCGGGGCCTGCGGCCATTGGAATTTTAGTGGTTTCCGAGAACGGGGAAGTTCTCCGGGAGCATAAAGAATGTCTCGGCGAAGCCACGAACAACACAGCGGAATACCGCGGGATTTTAGGCGCGTTGAAACTGGCTCACGAAGTGGGTGCCAGGGAAGTGACGGCCTACATGGACAGCGAAGTGGTGATGCGCCAGCTAACCGGCGCATATCGTGTGCGCGAAGAACATCTCAGGAAATTGTATGAATCCGTGAAGAAAGAAGAAAAAAATTTTGCGAAAGTCATTTATAATCACGTGCGCCGCGAGCACCCGATGATCAAGCATGTAGACCGCTTGGTGAACCGGGCATTAGATGAGGTTTGTTAGAACTGAATCTTTGGTGCAACCAAAATGACCTGATTGCCTGTCATTTCGCGCCCGCCTCAGCGGGTCCGCCGGGGCGGAAAAGCGGGAATCCAGCGACTTTGCCTTTGGCGTAATGAAAAAGTCGCTGGACCCCCGCTTCCGCGGGGGTGACAACATTAAAGAGAGAATTCATTTTGCAAAGACTCAGTTAGAAATTAGATTATGAACATTTTTCTGATTATCTTTTTTGGTATAGCCGCCGGCGTGCTCAGCGGTCTTTTGGGCATTGGCGGCGGGACTGTGCTCGTGCCGCTCTTCCTATATGTGATGAAAATGGATATACATACGGCTACCGGGACATCGCTTGCGGTGATTATTCCGACCACCATTATTGGCGCGCTGGCGCATCACTCAGCCGGACAGGTCGATTGGAAGGCGGCGCTTATCATTGCAATTTTATCCGCTCTCGGCGTGTATGCCGGAGTGAAACTGAATGTGATGCTGCCGCAATTAGTGCTGCAAAGAGTGTTTGCCGTTTTTCTGTTTCTCATTGCCGTTCAATTATTTTTCTATCATAAATGAGGGGGAAAGTGGTAAGTGGTAAGTGGTAAGTGATAAGAAAACTTACCACTTACCACTTACCACTTATCGCTTATCGCTTACCACTTAAAATGAATACCGATTCTTCTTCTAAACCCCCATCCGCCTTGAATACGGTCTACCGTCTTTTCCTCATTCCCTTAATGATTGTCGTGGTTTCCGTGGGCCTTTTTTATTGGTTTGGCCGCATGACGTTTGAAACAAAATCGCCGGAAGATTTTTTGTACGAAATCAAAACGGGAGGCGATTCAAGAAAATGGCAAGCGGCTTACAGCCTGGCCGGTTTACTCATCACAGAGAAAAATATTTCCGAAGAAAATAAAAAAGAGTACACCAAAGAAATCATTCCCATTTTCGAAAACCAAACCCGGTACAATGTACAAGTGAGAAGCTATTTGGCCCTGGCGCTGGGATATTTGGGCCAAAAAGAAGCAGTGCCTGCGCTGCGGGCGGCTTTGGACGATTCCCATGAAGATGTGGCGCTGTATAGCCTCTGGGCGCTTGCCGTAATGAAACCGGAAATCGCAAATCAAGAAGGGATCAACCAAAAACTCTGCTCATTCTTGGAAGACGCCCGTCCGCCGATTCGCAAAATGGCCGCCTTCGCTTTAGGCGCGCTGAAAGATCCGTCGGCCGCTCGGGCGCTTCAAGCCGCGCTCAAAGATCCGGTAGCCGATGTTTCGTGGAACGCGGCCCTTTCCCTGGCCTCACTCGGGGACGCAAGCGGTGCGGCTGTTTTAGAGCGCATGCTCGATAGAAAATATTTAGACACATTCCCTGCACTGACCGAGAGGGAAAAAGAAGGCATTCTGTTGAACGTGATTCGGGCGGC
>JACQQR010000236.1 GCA_016206875.1 Candidatus Omnitrophota bacterium | reverse complement strand
CCCACATCCAGAATGGTCTGACCCTGAATTTTTGGAATCACAATCGGGTCCAGCTCTAACGGGCTTGTAGACATGACTCGCCCTTTTCGTTTTCAGGCATCAGCAGATCCGATGACTTGGAATCAAGCGCCCAGTTTGAAAAGATATTCATATCGTGTGCTTTGGAAAGCTCCTCAAGGCCGGCGATATTAAGAATCAGTTCAAAATATTCAATCCAGTCCGATTGTTTAGAGAGATTTTGTTTCCAGGTGAAAGAAGTGATAGAGAGCGGTCTCAAATGAAATACATAATAAGCGAAGCGTTGCGCCAGCGCTTGTTGCTCGCTTGTCATGCGGGGAAGCTCGTGAATGTGGCGTAATTTTTCCAGATAGGCTTCCCGGGTATCTGAATCAATAGTGAAACCTCTTCCGGAATACCTTCCTGTGCCGGCCGTCAGCGCCGGCGTGCCGAAACACGGGAATTCAATGCCCACGGTGCCTCGCACGGTTACGGCGTAATCGGCTACACCAAACAGAGAAACCGGATTGGTGTCACTTTCAGGGGGCATGAGCCGCACGTGGGGGGGCAAGGTGGGAAAATGTTTTTGAATGAGACAATATTCATCCAGTTTGGCCAAACTGTACGGGTCTTTTTTCAGCGAATTTTGCTTCCATACATTGTCGGGATGCATTTTAATCACCCAATTTGCATTCGTGTTTTCGCAAGCCGCGCGAATCGTCTCAATGAGCCATTCTCCGTAATCTTTAAATAAATTATCCCCGAACCAGAAAGTAGCGTCCCACAAAACATGCGAAAAAACAAAAACATTCGGTTTCCCGCCCGCCAGGGCGAACTCTGAGCGAATTTGCTCCGGAGTTTTAAATTTCTTTCCCTCCATCATATTTTTCCGCTTAAACCATAATCCGGCTAAATAACTTGATTGTAAACTTTCTTTGACCCACTCCCCCTTTTCTTCAGGCCAGGGAAGCTCACGCACCTGCCGCCATGTTTCATCAGCCAGGTTGAAATAATGTTCATACCGGTCTGCGTATTGATAGCGCCGGAACAGAAGGGCATGTTCCTTATGAGAGCGAAACCAGCGTATCGTGTCGATATTCCGCATCAAGGCCACATTATAAAATTCAGCCTGGGGAGTGAATCCGCCTTCGTAGGTAATCAGCTTGGAAGGGGCGAGTGTTTCAAGGATTCGTTCGGCGGCCAATACGGCTTGGAGAGAATAAGTGAGCGCTTTGTGGAGCGCGCTCATCAGCGCCTGATTGGACATGTCAAATGAGGAGCCGCGTTTCCATAAGAGGGCGGTTGAAAGCGCGTGACGCCCCACGTCGGCCTGATGAAACTGGATGTTTAAAATATCATAAACGTTGCCGGAAGCAGCTATGAAGTCCGAAGCCAGTTTGGCATAGGGTCCGGCATCCGGGAGATAGTCTTCGATATAGAGAAAATGCCGGTGGCCGAATACGCGCAAATATTGCTCTTCCCAGCAATTCATACGTTGCAGGAGAAAGAAAATTTGCGCACCGCGCAGTTCCAGCGATTTGGCGAGCATACCTTCGATGAAGGCCAAGGGCGGGATGGGTAATAAATGCACAAATAAGATTTTAGGCCCGGACTGGACGGCAATGTTGCCGGTGAGTAGTGATTGATATTTCTTTTTAAACTGCCGGTAATTTTTCCACCGTTGGAGCTCCGGTTTTGAAAAGCCGCTTCGAATGATAAGCCATAAAGGAAAAATATCCCATTTTCGCAATAGGCGGAGCACATCTGAAGTCAGAATCAATTTTTTAAGGGAAGAAAAAATAGCATGTACCAGTTTTAACATAAATTTTTCATATTTGGCCGGTCATCCGTGGTGTGTCACCCCCGCACCAGCCGAGGCCGGCGTGGGAATGACAGATCCTCAATGGCGAAAAATCGCCTCCGCCAGCGATGCAGCATCTAACTTGTGATATTTCAATACTTCCCCGGCACTGCCGCATGCCGGAAATCCTTCCACGCCGAATTTCTTGAAGCGGCGGCCTTCTGTCAGGCGATTCTCTGATAATGCATTCAGTATAGCGTCTCCCAACCCGCCGAAAGAAGAGTGATTGTCCAGCACATAAATGAATGAGTGCGGCCGCACAATCTCTCCCAACCAGTTTGCATCCACACGGTTTAACCAGGGGAAATCGACCACTTCTAAAGAGATGCTTTTTTCTTTGAGCCGTTCATGGGCCTGTAGGGCTTCATGAAGCATAACGGGCCCATAGGCAAACAGGAGGGCATCCTGTCCTTTGGCCAGTGCGGTGCCTTGTCCAACGTGTAGTTTGTGATCCGGTACATCAATCTTGGCGGGAGAAGGCCCGATCTGAAGCCGCAACAGGTAGGTTTGTTTTTCTCCGTCCACAAAATATTTCAAAAGCCTGCGCGTTTCTTCTTCATTTGCAGGTTCGGCAATTACGCAGTTGGGAATGGCGCCCAATAAAGAGATGTCACGAAGGCTTTGATGCGAGGCGCCGGGACCCGCGGGCAGCAAGCCTGCATAATGAGCCGCATAAATGATTTTTGTTTTTTCACAGGCATTGGTATAAATCTGCTCATTGGCCCGGGATGTCAAAAATGCGGAAAATGAATTCACCACGGGGAGGAATCCCTCCAGAGCCAGCCCGCCGGCCATCGAAACCATATCTTGTTCCGCAATCCCGTTTTCGATAAATCGCCCGGGGTATTTCAAGGCAAAGTCCTGCAAGTGGCAATCCAAGAGGAGATCGCTATCAAGCACTACAATGTCGTTACGCCCGCCGGCAATCTCCGTCAAGGCGCGGCCGAATGCCTTGCCGACGTGATCCACATGTGTCGCCGCCGGTATAACATTGGCTTCGCCCGCTATTTTTACGTTCAGGGGAGCCAGGCGATTTTGACGCAGCCGTTGATTGAGAGATTGCGTAAGCTCTTCATGGGCGGCGAGAAACGCCTCGTCATCAGGCGCGCCGGAATGCCATTTATAAAAACCCCGGCCGGCCGTGAGCGCCTCCGGATTTTCCATAAAGGAAACCCCGCGGCCTTTGAGAGTGTTTGCAATTAAAATTTTTGGTTTGTCCCGGAGGCGGCGAAATTCGCTGAATACCTTTTCCAACTGTTTGAAATCATGGCCGTCGGCCGCACGCACATGCCATCCGAAACCCGCAAATTTTCCGGCGATATCTCCCAAATCCGATGTTTGTTCCACCAATCGGTCGGATTGAATTTTATTGTGGTCCACGATGACTGTAATATTATTTAGTTTTTGATGGACGGCCGTTTGCAGCGCTTCATAGTTCTGGCCTTCTTGAAGCTCTCCGTCGCCTGTCATGACAAAGATACGGCCCGGATCCGGGGACGGTTCTTGAGTCGAGGACCGTCCCTGCCGGCTCTCGGGCATACGTTGGGCAAAGGCCATCCCTTTTGCTTTGGAGATGCCCATGCCCAAGGAACCGGTATTCGCCTCAATCCCCGGGGTTTGCACGTCGGGGTGGCCGGGAAGCCCGCCGAGCCTTCTTAATTTTAAAAATTTCTCTTCCGGAAGAATCCCCAGAGAAAATAACACGGAGTATAATCCGGGCACATCATGTCCTTTAGATGAAAAATAGATATCACGGGCCGGGTGATGCAGGCCCAAGCGGGTTACGTTCATTTCCGCATAATAAAGATAGGTCACAATATCGAGCGAGCTGAAACTGGATCCGATATGTCCCGAGCCGGCCAGTTTGATGCCGGCCAGCGTATTGACGCGGCACATGTCAGCGATAAGGGAAAGTTTTTGACGGGGCGCGGCTTGAGAGTCGCGAACTCTGTCAAATTCACTTTTGGGAATAATATAGATTTTCGGCATAGGCTTCTTTTTCGATGCGGGGCAGTACCGCGCTCCCCGTGCGGATTAATTCTTCGGCAAATTTCCAATCATACATATCATTGATATCAAAGCCCTCGTAACCTTCAGTAGCAAAGGGCATAATCTCTCGGCCTGCTATGGTGTGTGTTTCGCGGACTACCCGGCTCCATGCTATTTCCAGACTCGCATTTTGAATGTAGATTTCAGGCAGCGAAGCCATTTGAGAACTATGATAAGGCTGCGCGGGATTGGGAGAAGGGAAAATAGGCGTCATCCGTTTTCCGTGAATCGTCCACATTTTTCCCGGATGTTGCTTCACTCTTTCCACAGCCCGTAACGAATCCGCGTTTTTTTCTTTGAGAAATTCATTCCAGGCGCGTCGAATAGTTTCAGGCCCGCGAAATGGGCTGGTGGGCCGGAGAATGCTGAAAGCATCGTATGAATGCCCCTCTTTTTCCAGCCCGGCCAAAGTCAACTGGACCCATTCAATATCGGGGGAAACATCTGCGGCAAATTCCTGAGGCCTCAGAAAAGGGACCCGGGCGCCGTAGTGTACAGCCACTTGCGCGTAGCGACGGGAATCGGTGGACACAACCACATCTGAAAAAATGCCGCTCGCCCGGGCGGCCTGAATGGTATAGGCCATCATGGGATGTCCGGCCAGGTGACGAATGTTTTTATCGGGAAGCCGTTTGGAACCCGCGCGCGCAGGAATGAGAGCCGCGATACTAGGAGTGCTCATATGTGTTACAGGTTTTCTTTATTGGAGAGTATATGGATTGCTTTTAAATTTGAATACACATCCAGGGCTTCTTTTCCCGGCTCCCGTGTGCCATTGCCCGACTGTTTGACTCCGCCGAAGGGCATATGCGGTTCACTTCCGTGCGTGCCGCCGTTGACTATCGTCACGCCTGCCTGCACATTCTTGGAAAATTCGATTGCCCTGTCTATATTTTGTGTGTGGACGCACGCGGTGAGTCCGTAGGGCGAGTCATTGGCCAGCCGGAGCGCTTCGTCAAAATTTTTCACCCGGTATAAACAAGCGATGGGGCCAAAGAGCTCTTGTTTTGAAATTTCACTTTCAGGGCTCACTGAATCTATAAGTGTCGGGGCCATAAAATAGCCCGCGCGTTCCAGGCGCTCGCCACCGGCAAGAAGGGAGGCGCCTTGCGCCTGCGCGTGACGGAGAGCCTCTAACAGGCGATTCAGCTGGCGCTCATTGATGAGCGGGCCTAAATCATCGGAATCTGCAGTGCCTATTTTCAATTTTTGAGTTTTTTCGATCAGCATTTCTCGAAATCGATTATAGATAGAATCAAAAATAATAATCCGGCTTGCCGAGGCGCAGCGTTGACCCGCATTACTGAATGCGGATAACAGTGCCCAGGAGCAGGCATTTTCTAACCGGGCATCCTCGCAAACCACGAAAGGATTTTTTCCGCCTAATTCCAGCGATACCCTGGCTAAGCGGCCGGCGCAAGTTTTGGCGATTTCCCGGCCTGTTTGTGTGGAGCCGGTAAAGCTTACGATAGCGATATCCGGGTGCGCAGCAAGCGGGGCGCCGGCCTCTTCGCCTAGACCTTGAAGAATATTCAATACGCCATCCGGAAGAGAGGCTTCTTGCGCGCATTGAGCGAACAGATGAGCCGTTTGCGGGGCATCTTCAGCCGCTTTTACAATGGCCGCATTTCCGCAAATTAAAGCAGGGAATACTTTCCAAGCGATATTGGCTATCGGGGTGTTGGCTGCAATAATCAATCCGGCTACGCCCAGGGGTTCACGAATCGTCAGCGAAAATTTTTGAGACATAGCGCTTGTAAGCGTGTTTCCGTACAGGCGCCACCCTTCGCCGGCCATGAAAAAACCCTGCTGAATGGCCGCATCAGTTTCCAGCATGGCATCTTTCATCGATTTGCCTGTTTCCAGATGAACCACGCGCGCGATTTCTTTTTGTCTTTGCTTCAGCACGGCCGCCAGTTCATGCAGGATTTCTCCCCGCCTAACCGGGGCTAAAGTTGCCCAGGCAGGTTGCGCGGCTTTTGCGCTTTCTACAGCCCGCGCGACGTCCTCGTGATTGGATCGAGCCAGGCGCGAAAGAACTTTTTCATTGGCGGGATTGTATTTCTCTAGCCATTGGCCGGAGCAGGCCGGCTGCGCTTTTCCGCCAATCCAGTTTGAAATATCTGTTTGAGATACGCTGTGCGTTTGAATCACCATGCCGTCCATCCTCCGTCCAGAATCAGATTTGCCCCGGTCATGTAGGAAGAGGCTTCCGAAACCAGAAACAAAATGGCCCCGTTATATTCGTGTTCCTGGGCCATACGGCCTAAAGGAACTCTTCGCGAATATTCTTTTACGAATTCCGGATCTTGGTTATTGGACACTCCGCCGAACGTAAGCGTATTGACGCGCACATTTTTCGGAGCCCAGTAGGTGGCCAAATAGCGCGTCAAATTCAGCAAGCCCGATTTGGAGACCGAATAAGCAATGGGTTTAAAAAAGGCTTGCCCGTTTTTTTTCTTGTGCTCATAGATTTGAGGATTGGGGGAGACGCAGCCATAAATAGAATTGATATTAACGATGACACCGCGTCCTGCATTAGCCATTACGCGTCCTATGGTTTGGCTCGCCAAAAAGGTACCTTTCAAGTTTACGTCCATAATTTTATTCCAGGCTTCTTCCGGGTAATTTTCTACCCCGCTGGTTTCTTCACAAGAGATGTGCGGGGGGCTGTCGAGAGCCGCATTATTGATGAGCGCGTGTGGGATACCCCATTTTTTTTCAATCGCAGCCAGAGCAGATTCAATAGACCGGCGTTGGGTAATATCTGTTTTCAAATAAAGAACGGAGTCGCCGGATACTTCACCCCGGACACCGATATCGAGGATCGCAACTTTCGCATCGTTCCCGGATAAGGTTTGAGCAAACTGCCGGCCCAGCTGTCCTAGGCCGCCTGTGATTACCACCGTTTTTCCGGCTACGTCAAAAAGGTTTTGTGCCATTTACTTTTTACCCTTTAAAGCGCTTTCGAATAAATCTCCGATTTCCCGAACAGCGCCGTATCCGCCCCGCTTTTTTGTTTGATAGCGGGCATAAGCCAGAGTATCCGGATGCGCATCTTCCACTACAATAGGCAGGGCTACTTGGGCCAGGCAATCCATGTCATTGATGTCATTGCCTACATAAGCTGTTTGGGAGAAAGATACGCCGTTCTCCTGCAGGATTTGTTTTAAAACAGGAAGTTTTTCCAGATGTCCGGTATAGCAAGTAATGCCCAATTTTTCACAGCGCTTGCTGACCACCGGATTTGCTTCGCTGGAAATCACCACGTTTTTAATCCCCAAACGGTTTAATTTGGCCAGTCCAAAACCATCACTGCGGAAACATCGCACCGCCTCACGGCCGTCTTCAAAAGTGTACACAAGGTTATCCGTAAACACTCCGTCAAAATCAAATACAATTAGGCGAATAGAAGCGATGAGCTTTTTTAAGTTCCGAGTTGGCCGTGCCTGTGTTAATTGGGAAGTCATAACAGCGCTCATTATACCTGCTTTTCCCCTCTCCCTCAACAGAGGGAGAGGCACCGGGGTGCGTACTAAACGTATAGTAAGCTATACGTTTAGAGCGACTATTTGTAAAGTATCTCAGTTTGACCAGTTTTTTGTCATTCTGAGCCCCGAGAGGGGCGAAGAATCCTGGTTGCACAACCTCAAAGTATGTTTTCGCTACGCATAACATTGGGTAGTGACGCAACCCAGATTCTTCGCCCTGATGGGCTCAGAATGACAAGGGTCGCGAAGGGGTAGTTAAAAAACGGTCAAACTAAGTAAAATATGGTATTCATTTAATCCTAAATTGGGTCGAGCACACCCAAGGCGGCGCGGGTGAGGGCGTTGAAGCGCTTTGCGCCCAAGGGCGCTAGTGGAGTTAGCGTGGATGGTTTGAAGGGGTTTAGCGATAGGTGAGTCGGTGTAACATATTGTATGACCACCACATAGCGATCTTCTTTCGCCACCCGGCTTCCATAATGAAATACCTGGCTGGTGTCTAGAAAGGCCAGTGTGCCTGAAGCTCCTGTGATGCTTTGCTCCGTATGCGCAGGAATAAGAGGGTGAATTCGTTCATCAGGAATTTTTGAGTAGTAGCGGTAGCGGAGTTTTTGACGCAGCAACTCGGAAATTTCTTGGTTTAATACGGTTAAAGGGCCGTTGGACTCTTCGACGTTGCTGATATGAATGAATAATTTGAGCTGGCGTATATCTTCATGGTCACAATGATAGAGCTGGCTATTGGCGGCTTCGGAATT
>JACQQR010000217.1 GCA_016206875.1 Candidatus Omnitrophota bacterium | reverse complement strand
TGATTACTATCATCAGGAATACCCCAGTGATAGAAAAATTTATTTCAAAGATGCAGACTCCCGAAGCAAAGGAGATTTACCGCCAGCGAGGCCCAACTGCTGAATTCCCTAATGCCTGGATTAAAGAAAAAATAGGCTTAAGGCAATTTCGGTTACGGGGTCTTTCGAAAGTCAAGATGGAATCTGTATGGGCTTGCCTGACGTACAATATCCAGCAGTGGATTCGCCTGAAATGGAAGAAACCCTGCGAATCTCTGGTTATAGTGTGAGCAATAAGACTGGAGACTAAAAATCTCGGCTAAAAACGAGTGAGGAAAAAACGCTAATCGAATGCCGATTGCTTCACAACCAGGACAATTCACACTAAAGTGAATTTTTTCACACGTTCTAAGGTCTTGCGAAGCTTCGAAAAAATTTTAGGGACATGCAATCTAGATTCTTCGTGACTCTTCGGGCGCTCAGAATGACAGAAATACCCACCAATCTGGGACGCGCCCACTGACACCACTGGTTTTTCAGATTTTCTTTGAATTCAGATAGCCCCATTGCTATACTACCGCCCGTTTGATTTCCCTTGCAGCGCAAGGCTTTTCTATTCATGGTCTCGTTTTTATGATCCGCGGGTTTTTTAAAATAGGGAGCTTGGAACTTTGAAAATAACGATTTTAGGGGATGGCGGCTGGGGGACGGCTCTTGCCGTGATGCTTGCGCACCAAGGAAAACAAGTTTTGATTTGGAGCGCTTTTGCCGAGTATGCGCGCGAGATTGACGAGAAAAGAGAAAATCGCAAATTCCTCCCGGGTGTGTCCCTCACCCAAGAAATCAAAATTTCTTCAAATCTGGAGGAATCAATACGATTTGGCGAGACCGTTGTATTTGCGATCCCCACACAATTTTTGCGTAATGTTCTTTACAAAACACATCCGTCCTGGTTTGAGGAAAAAATCATCGTAAGCGTAGCCAAGGGATTAGAGAAAAAAACCTTACTGCGTCCTTCTGAAATTATTTTGGCTCATGTGCCTCATGCCCGGCTCGTGGTATTTTCCGGGCCCTCTCATGCCGAGGAAGTAGCCCGTTTTGTTCCCACCTGCCTAGTGGCTGCAAGCCCGAACCCCATGCTTGCCCGTTTCATTCAGACTAATTTAAGTGATGAAAATTTTAGAATCTACACTTCGGATGATATGATAGGCGTGGAATTAGGGGGAGCGTTAAAAAATGTGATTGCATTGGCTGTCGGAATTGCCGAAGGGCTGGGGTTAGGAGAAAACACAAAAGCGGCCTTGATGACGCGCGGCATGATTGAGATTGCCCGGTTGGGTATTCGCATGGGCGCTCAGGCCAATACTTTTTTCGGACTATCCGGAATCGGAGATTTAATCACTACCTGCTTTTCTCCGTTTGGGCGCAATCTTAAAGTGGGAGTCCTTTTGGGACAGGGCAAGACCGTGGAAGAAATCACCAAGTCTATGGAAATGGTGGCGGAAGGAGTTTTCACTGTGGAGGCCGCCGATGAGATTGCCAGAAAATATCAGGTGGAAATGCCCATTATTCATGAAATTTTTGATATTGTTTCAGGCCGTAAAAAACCCGAGGCGGCGGTTTCATCACTGATGAAGCGAAAACTTCGTCCGGAATTTATGGGCAGCCAGAAACACCGGTAACACAGGTTCGCATCAGGTGCTGTCATTCCTGCGCCAGCCCCGGCGGACCAGAGGAGGCTGGCGCGGAAATGTCAGATTCACGAGGGGAGGGGGTGACAACAATGAATAAACAGGAATTAGCGCAAGAAATCGCCAAGAAAACGGAAATTTCGAAAGCCAAAGCGCTGGAAACTCTGAACACAACTTTTGAGAGCATTAAGAACGCTCTGAAAAAAGGCCAGAGAGTGCAGCTGGTAGGATTCGGAAGCTTTCTTACACGCAAGAGAAAAGCCCGTACCGGCCGCAATCCAAAAACCGGAGAAACGATTCAAATCGCCGCAAAAAAAGTTCCGGCATTTTCAGCAGGCGCCGAACTTAAGAACGCAGTACGTTAACCCAAGAAAAACCGGTGGGTAGTATGGTACGGTGGGTAGACAGTAGTGGGTAGACGGTAGTAAAAGCATTTTTCTACCCACTACTGTCTACCCACTACCCACTGTACCTCTACCCCCTGGTTTTCCATCCATTGTCGGGCTGTAGCGCAGCTTGGTAGCGCACACGCTTGGGGTGCGTGTGGTCGTGGGTTCGAATCCCGCCAGCCCGACCAATTTTTAAAAGCAGCTAAACACTGGGGGCTATTATGAAAAAAGGTCTTCATTTCTTGTTTGTTATATTGGGTGTCTTGACCTTGATTGCGGGTGATTCTTTTTCTCAGGCGACAGCGCAAATCATTCCGGATGCGGAAATGCCTTCTTCACCTCAATCGGATTCAAAACCCGAAGAGAAGATCGATGACCTCCAGTCACGTCAAAAAGAATTGGAAGCGCGCGTGGATAATTTGCAAGATGAAAATAAAAATCTGCGTGATAAAGTTGATGACTTGGAAGACCGCGTCAATGATCTTGAACTGCGCGTCGAGCGATGATTACGATTGCCTCAACCCGGTTTAGCCGGCTTGACTTATTTCCGGTTTTCGCCTATTGTCCCACCCCATGTCCACGAAGAAAGAAATTATCAAAGATGTAAGCCTTTACGCCTTCGCCACGTATCTTACCCAGGCACTCGATATCGTGATTTCCATTCTCATGAAGCGCTTTCTCGGCCCGGCCGCAAGCGGAATTTGGGCCGGGCTCCAGGTGATTTTGATGTATGCCAGGCATGTCAATTTGGGGACTGCCGACGCGGCCTACCGTGAAATTCCTTACTTAAGGGGGAAAGAAGAATTTCAAAAAGCTGAAGAAATCAAAAACGCAGTTTTTTGGTTCTCCTTCATCAACGCTCTTGTGCTGGCGCTGGGGATTGCCTGCTATGCCTTCTGGAACCGCGCGCATTTATCCGCCCCAATTTTCTGGGGTCTTTTGACCGTCGCCGGTTTGATTGTGCTCCAGCGCATCTACAATTATTTGGTGGTCCTGCTGCGGGCCGTACGCAATTTTACGCTGGCTTCGAAAGTGATGATTTTCTCCAGCGCTGCCGGTCTCTTGCCCTTACTTTTTCTCACCTGGAAATTCAAAATTTACGGATATTTTGCCGCTACGCTTTTAATCTTTATCTTCAATATCCTCTTTATTCTCTCCCATCAGAAATTCAGGTTTCCTTGGACGCTTTCCTGGAGCCGCTTGAAACCGCTCATCACTTTTGGTTTCAGCATGATGCTCCTGGGCATTGCGGATACCGTATTTCGAAGCATGGATAGAATTGTCATCTCTAAATTTTTAGGGTTTGAACAGCTGGGTTTTTACACGCTGGCTATCATGGCCGCCAATTATCTAGTCAGTTTTCCCAATATGCTGCATGTGGTGCTGTTCCCGCATTTTCAGGAAAAATATTCTAAACGGGATAAAGCCGAAGATTTGCGCGGCTATGTCTTTCAAAGCACATTGGCCCTGGCTTATTTATTTCCGTTTATTTTGGGCGCCTGCTGGATCTTCTCGGAACTTTTGGTGGCCTGGGTCTTGCCGCAATTTCGCGCCGGGATTTTGCCGCTCAAAATTTTGGTGGTGGGCATCTTTTTTCTTTGCCTGAACCAGCAATTTTCCATTTTGTTGATCACACTCAAAAAGCATATTATTTTGATTCCGGTCACGATTTGCCTGACGTTGATCGCCGTGATTTCATCTTATACTGCCATTCAGCATGGATACGGGCTTCCGGGCGTTGCTTGGGTGATGGCTGTCAATTATTTTGTTTATTTTATGATTTATTTTAATCTAGGCGCGCGCCAGGTATTCTCAAAAAGAGAGTCACTCGGGCTTTTAGCCAGAATCATGGGCATTGTGCTTTATTTTGTAGCCGTATTGCTCGCCTTGGAGCTGGTGATTCCCGCCCCCGCCAATGTTTTATTCCGCTCGCTGATGCGTTATGCCCTATTCGCCGCAGCCCTTTCTCCCTTTGTATGGATATTGAATCGTGAAACGGGGTTGATTCGACATCTGAAAGAAATGATTCGAGATCGTTTCTCAAAAGTGAAGGAAGGAAATGCTGAAGCCATTCCCATTCCTCCCGAGGCGCCCGGGCCCGCAGAAGTTTAAAAGATAGTGCGGAGGAGATAGGAGATAGGAGATAGGAGATAGGAGATAGGAGATAGGAGATAGGAAAAGCCTTTGTTTTTCTCCCTCCTCTGTACTATCTCCTCTCTCCTCTCCTTTCTTCCTCTCCTTTCTTTCTTTTCAAAAGGTGTTTTTTTGGTATAATCGCGCTTTTTTTGAGCCTGTTTCTTCGAGACATCCAATTCCATGCTTTTAGACTACTTTTGGGTATTTTCTTTCATCCTCATCAGCCTTGCTTTTGCCGGCGTTGCCGTGCTTTTGCCCTATTTGCTGGCACCCAAAAGTAAAGCCCCCGCACATACAAGCACCTACGAAAGCGGCATGCCCACCATTGGCTCCGCCTGGATTCAATTTCATGTTCTGTATTATTTATATGCGTTGGTTTTTCTCGTCTTCGATGTGGAAGTTATTTTCCTGTTCCCGCTTGCGTTAGCTTTCCGGAAAATCCAAGGCATGTGGGTGTTGTGGGAAACGGTGATTTTTATTGGAATTCTTGGTTTGGCTTTGCTGTACGCAATTCGTAAGGAGGTATTCAGGTGGAAATGAATGTTCAACCCGAATCTTTCGGCGAGCATCAAAAATCGGGAACGCTGGGGCTCATATTTGCTCCCCTGGAGAAGCTTCTTAATTTGGCGCGCGCCAATTCATTGTGGCCGCTTACCTTTGGCCTGCATTGCTGCGCCATTGAAATGATGGCAGCAAGCGCATCCCGCTTCGACTTGGACCGATTTGGGGCGGGAGTATTCCGGTCATCGCCGCGCCAATCCGATTTGATGATTGTGGCCGGCACTGTCTCTCGTAAAATGGCCCCGCGCATCAAAATGCTTTATGATCAGATGCCCTCACCCAAGTACGTGATCGCGATGGGCGGCTGTGCGATGTGGGGAGGCCCTTACCAATATCCCGGCCAATACGCGATTGTGGAGGGAGTGGACCGTATTGTTCCCGTGGATGTGCATGTGCCCGGTTGTCCGCCGCGTCCGGAGGGATTGATTGAAGGGCTGTTGCTTTTACAGCGCAAGATAATTGCCGGAACCGCCGGCGAAGGGAAATTAGCCGAGGCCGTGCCTCATACCGGCACGCCGGCTCCCGTGCCGCCGGGTGCAAGCCAGCCCGCCGGCCCGCGTCCGGATCAACACATTGTGGAGCATTAAAAAAGAAAAACTATGAACATAGAAGAAATTAAATCTGAGCTCGGCCTTGTGTTGCCTCCCGAGAATCTTACGGTTTCAGATTATGTAAAAACCGGATTTCAGCTGGAAGCTTTAGCTTCCCGGGACCAAATTTTTTCGGTGACCCAAACAATTCGAAAAAAAGAATTTTTCCTCGAGCAAATTTCGGGCGCCGATTTCAAAGAGTATTTTCAAATTGCCTATCAATACAATCATTTTGACGCGCCCATGCGAATTTTGATTCGCGTAAAGCAGCCGTGGGCAGACAACCGTATTCCTTCCATCACATCCATCTATGGCGGCGCCGGCTGGTATGAGCGCGAACTGTTTGACATGTATGGAATTCACATTGAACATCATCCCAATCTCAAGCGTTTACTCCTGCCCGAGTACGCCAATTTTCATCCGCTCCGCAAAGGCTTTACATTCGAAGGGGATTCGGTGGAAGACGCAAACCGCGCTTGGGCGTCGGAGCGCGAGGCCTCAGAAAAAGTTTCGAGCGCTGTGCTCGAGAAAAGCACGCGCGATTATTTTATCAATATGGGACCTCAGCACCCCAGCACGCACGGTGTGTTGAGGTTTCTTTTGCATATGGACGGCGAAACTATTTTGAATGTGGAGCCCGTGGTGGGTTATGCGCACCGGGCGGATGAAAAAATGGGCGAGAATGGGAACTATTTTCAGTTTCTTCCTTACCCAAGCCGTGTGGATTATCTGGCCGGCATGATTTATAACTGGGGTTATGTGGGCACGGTAGAGCGTATGCTCTCGCTTGAAGCGCCTCTGCGCACGCAATATATTCGTGTGATTGTTTCGGAGCTGCAGCGTTTGGCCAGTCATCTGTTGTGGTACGGAGCCTTTCTCATGGATTTAGGCAGTTTCACTCCTTTCTTATATTGTTTTCAGGATCGCGAAGAAATTATTGACATGTTCGAGATGTGCGATGGGAGCCGTCTCACCTACAACTATTTTCGCTTTGGCGGCATGGAGCGCGATCTCTCGCCGGAATTTTTAGTTCGCGCCCGGGAATTTATTCCCATGATGAAATCGCATCTTAAGGACTATGAAAAACTGGTCACAAAAAATGTGATCTTTAAAAAACGCACGGAAGGCGTGGGCGTAATCACCAAAGACTTAGCTTTGGAATACGGAGTTTCGGGCGCTTGTTTACGCGCTAGTGGCGTTTCCTATGATGTGCGGAGAAGCGAGCCCTACGGCATTTACAACGAATTTGAGTGGGATGTGCCCACACGCACTGCGGGGGATGCCTACGCGCGATTTGAAGTGCGCGTCGAGGAAATGTGGCAAAGCCTGCGCATTGTGGAGCAGGCGCTGGCCAAAATTCCTGAAGGCCCGTACAACCATCCGGCTATGCCGAAGCGTGTGAAGCCCAACGCCGGTGAATGTTACTTTTGCGTGGAATCACCCCGCGGTCAAATGGGAATTTATTTAATTTCGGACGGCACAGAAACCCCGTACCGTGTGAAAATGAGAACACCTTGCTACAATAATTTGCAAGTCATAGAAAAAATCGGGTGCGGCAATTTATTGGCCGATGTGGTGTGCATTATGGGCAGCCTGGATATCGTGGTGCCGGATATTGATCGATAAAAGATAGTCGTCAGTCGCTAGTCGTGAGTCGTCAGTAAACTCACGACTCACGACTCACGACTCACGACGAATATGAATGATATTATCAACATCGCAATTCAAATTGTACTGTGGGCCGTAGGCATTATCGCTTTTGTGTCCGTCAACACGCTGGCTCTGGTGTATGTTGAGCGCAAAGTAAGCGCCCATATTCAACGCCGTTTGGGACCGATGCACGTGGGAC
>JACQQR010000213.1 GCA_016206875.1 Candidatus Omnitrophota bacterium | reverse complement strand
GATGGAAGAGACAAGGTTTGGAGTAACTTAAAAAAATGAAAATGGGGATGACATCAAAGTTGATTAGAAATCAACATTCAACTATTACGGAGGAAATTATAACACCCGGGTTGTAGAAATAGAGACAATAGATTCTGACGGCCAAGTCCTGGAATCAGAATCGCTACTCATGAACGATTTTAACGGAGGTTCGGATGTTGAGGGAGGATATACAGTGGTGCGAAACGCCGATCCCGATAATCCAAGTGGAACAGCAATCCTACACACCGAACGAAATCGCATCATAACAATTAACGGACAAGATATATTCCAAAAATTCACCGAAAACGCAGACGGAGCAAAAAGAACGTACGCTGAAGTCAAAGATGAACTGGGCAATGTGATTGTACCGGCAGCCTCGGAAACAAAAATGCAACGGGTGACAGAAGATGGACAAATCTATAATCCGGGCGGTGGAATGTGGGTACGGAAAGTAGAAGAAACGAATGCTCATGGGGAGAAAGTGGAAAGTCTTACAGCGGTAGATGATTTTGGTAATGCAATTCCAAAAAATGAATTAGTTTCAAAAAATAATGAGAATCGACGCTTTGTTGCAAAAACTGAGCTCTCTCAGGAGGAACAATTTCGGATTGGCCAACAAACAGGAGTGAATCAACTCTATTTAGGGATTATTGCGGATGAACAGGGCAATCTCCATATTCTCGGGGATGGTGCTTTTGGAGAGGCAATCGACGAAGGCCAAGTTTACGGAAAAGATCCAACGGATCAATACAAAATCAAATCCGATTATTTTTATTTAGTTGGGAAAATGCGAGGTAAAAATAATGAGAAAATAGTGCGGGTATTTCCTCAGGGAATCACTGAGAAAGGCGAGCAATTTCTTCAGAATGGGACAGTTTTTATGTTACTAAGTCATGATACCCAAACTCCAAATTTTCAAACCCAAGGCTTTGAATTCGACACAGTGCTCTCTATGAATGTAGATGGCAGTATGGTCACAATAATGGAAAGCAGAGATGTCAGTACGATGGGCAAGTTGCGCGCGCAGTTGGCACTCAGTGGTATTCAGGCGGATGAACTGGATGCGGATCTAAACAACAAGCTAGGTTTTGGTTTAGATGCCATCACATCCATGAATATTTCCAGAAATCCTGATACGGGTAAAGATATGCAATACGCTTTTGTCCTTACAAATGGCGAGACTTTGATAGTAAATGGCATTCAAAGAGCCGGTGATTCTGCTCCCAAAATAGATCCGGTAACAGGACAAGATATTAGTGGAAATAACACCGCTACGACTTGGTATGGATCCATACTCCAATCAATAGGCAATGGAATCGCCGCAACATGGGATGCAACCGGGGCAGCGTTGTGGGAATGGTCAGGATTAGGTCCCAGAGCCGGGGAGATTACAAATTTTCGTGTTTCAGTTGAACCTACAAAGAATATTTACAGCAATAATCCTGTTGGAATTATTAGTGATAAAGAGAGTAAACGATCAGTTTCTTTTGATGTGGATACGGGCACTAGTATTTGGGAAGGAATAGCGGACGTTTTTAACGGAGTCAATATTACGAATAAATGGGATACATCGGCGGAACAGAAATATAACTATGATGATAGGGGTGAATTACAATCAATTGAAATAACAACCCCTGGTTTAATTTCCGATTCATTCCAGAAACAACGAAATTTTAAATATGACGAGAATGGAACCATAACAGGATTCGACAAAGATATTTCTCTCGGTTGGTTCGCGAATGCCAATAACCCTGGAGGTTATGGCCTTTATCAATTTCAAGTGAGCCGGGTATTAGGAAACTTATTGGGAAATTTTGGTAGTCACATCGGAGGCGTAGCCGATAGTCTATTTCGATATGGCGTGAAGACCGGATCGAGCGGAGAAGGAACTCCAACTGGTTATCAGAATTTAATACTTCGTACAGAAGCTGGTATTGATACAAGTAAACCTGGATATAAAGTTGTGCGTCACCAGGATTCGGACGGACTAGACGCGCTAGAAGTTATTGATACCGTAAAAGGCAGACGCGTTGCTTTAATTGTCAATGATCCGATCACGGCGGATATTCATCTTGTTCGGTATGATCAAAATGGAAAGGCAACCTCCGGCTCGGGTTGGTTGTCGGGATTTGAGGGGGCTCGTGTTTCCGGAGATTTTGATCTACGGGACCAATCTCCTTTCATGAAAGTAGTGAATGCAAGTCAAGCATTGCTGGATGGGATTGAATTTTCTATCCCATTTACCAACGCGACTTTTACATTGGGCACTGCAGTTGATATTGCGCTGATTGCCGGCTCAATTTTTACAGCGGCAATTAAAAGAGGAGTTCTAACAGCTTTTGAGAGCTCGATAAAGAAATGGGGACAAAATATTGATCGGACGGTGACGGTGAATAATCCCTTAGCAGCTGCGGTAATGGCTTTCAGAGGAGCAGAAACGTTAGGCGCGGGACTTGGCAGTGCTACTCGAACATTATCCAGTCAACTAGCTGCAAGCGCAGTAGATCAAATTAAATTTTCTGTCACTATGGGTTCGTTTGTGCGGCAGTTGGGAAATGTTGGAGAGGCGTTGGGAGTTACGGGTGCGAATGCTCAAAATGCTTTTGGGGATGTTTGGAATCAATATATTTCTCCTCTTGGCGAAAGAGGGATTTTCCAAACTGTGGTGGAACAGGCGGCTATTGCTCCTCAATTTGCCATTATCAATCCTGTGTTTTCCAGCGTGCTTTCTGGCATCCCGTTAATAGGCCGGTTTTTTAATAATTTGGATCGAGGCGGGCAATGGCTTAAGAATTCTGGACTTGCCGGAAAAATGGCGGCCAAATTTGGACCCACAAGCACAACCTCGAACTTAGCCATTAAAGTGGGAAGTTTCCTCGGCCAGCAAACGGCCGGAATTTTGGATGAAGCCTTCATTGAAGAGATGGCCGGGAATTTATTTACGAATCCTGTTTATGCAGTTGGAAGGATATTGGGACTAAACATTACCCGCGAAGACGCTGCGGAGTTTGCGGATATGTATATTGCCGAGGCAATTTCTGCGGGTGGTGAGGGCGGGCATCCTGCGACCGGACCGCCCACCGATGCAGACAATTTTAGACGTGATTTGACACAGCATATTGCCAACCTTGATGCCCTTCGCGGGCGCACTGATGTACAAGTTCCCTCACTCCCCGGTGGAGTAGCTTTTAGTCCCACTGTCATGCAAGCCAATCGCACTCTCAATATACCCATCATAGAAGCAGTTCGCCGGGACGGATTGGCGGGTCTTCAACCTGTGCTCAGTCCCGAGGATATGACTACACTCGAGGCACTAGGGCTGTTTCATCCGGAGGTTGCCTCAGCCGCCGTAGCACAAATCATTTCATTTTCAGATGCAGGCCATGCACGCGTTGGTTCAGACAATGCCGGCGCGCTGATGCGTGCGTCAGTGGTGGCTGCTACACTCAATCAAGCTCGCCAAAATAGCGGAGCGGGAATCGACTTATCCGGATTCGGAACAGACATCGCCGGTTTGCAATTACTGGGAGCTGTGCGGCAAGTGCAGGCGCGCGGGGGATCGAATCTTCCGGAATTTACGCCGCAAGATGTGTTGCTTTTTTCTGCTCCCAGCTCGTCCTCCCCGCAAGGAACATTGGCTCTCATGACACAACTAAGCCAGGTGCGCCGCGCTGCGGCCGCGCGAGGAGTGAATCCGGATACCGCAGGACTTAATTTTCAAGGCTTGGTTGAACTGCATGCCAATGGTTTCAACACAGTAGATGCAATTGTAGGGGGCGGTATTTTGGAAGCGCATCGCCTGGCCGTACATCAGGCCGCGAGTCTTCGAGCCGCTTCTTCTGCGCCGGGTCTAGCAGCGAGCGCCGTAGATCTTTCCGGACTTACCATTCCCGCCACTGCGCGTTTGATGCGCGAGTTTGGTGTGGAGCGCGAAGGAATTTCCGCTGTTGTGCAGGCTCTTCATCGAGTTGGAACGGGATTAACTACAGCCGGTGTTGCTACTCCCATTTCTCTTCCTGAATTTTTAGAAGGGCGTTTGAGTCCTGCTGTTGCAGCGCAAGCCCTTAGTATCGTGGCAGGAATTCCCGACTTAACGGGTTCTGAAACCGTGCGGGCTTTGACTGTGCGCTCTTTCTCACGAACGGGTGCTGTGGCGGCAGTGCCTGAAGCATCCCGTCCGCAAGTTATTGCGCATCTTTTGAGTGGCGCGCAAACCGGATCCGAAGCGGTGCGTGTGGAAGCATTGGCCGCCCTTACCGAAAATATTTCTGCGTTGAACGAAAACGAGCGCACCGAAACATTGAACCTTGTCAACTCTATGATTCGAACCGGAAGCTCGCGAATGGTTCCTGTGGCAGCTGTTGTTTTAGAAAGAGTGGGCTCCGGGCTCGATTCGCAAGAAGCGCTGGCTGCATTCAACGCATTGATGCAATCCGCCGAACGTAGCGACGCCGGCATCCGGGACATTGCTTACACCATTGCCATGAACCTCACCGCACGAATGAGTGCCGAAGCACAATCCGGAGCCATTAGCCGTGTGATGGGTATTGCGGTCGATCCATCCATTTCATCGGCGCTTCGTACCCAGGTGATTGTGGTATTAAATAGACTTTTGGAAAATGCTTCTAGTGAAGTAAAGGCAACGGTGATTTCTACTTTCCGCACACTGGCCCGTGATACGAACTCGCCCCAAGAACAGAATGCAGCCATTACGATTTTGGCAGGCCAACTTCCAAGTCTGGACCCGGCTATTCAACTTGAATTAATTGGCGAATGGAAAGCATTTGCTTCTTTACCCGGAACGCCTCTTCCTTCGCGTCTGGCCGCCATGCAGGCCTTGGCGCAAAACATGAGCATCATCGCGCAAACAGAAGGCGAGAGTGCTGTTTTGTCGGCAACACTTTTGGTGTCTTCACTGGGAGGGATCATCACTTCGATTGAATCCTATACCGATGAGGCGTTGCGAGAAGAAGCACTTCGGGCAACGCGTGAGTTCATCCCTCATATTTCTGTCATTTTAGGCACTCTCCCGGATGTTGCCGGCCGGGCGCAACTTATCAATTCGTTGGCACTGTTTGCGCTTTCCACAGACGGATCCGTGCATCCTCGAGTACGTGTGGAATTAGCTGCGGGACTGCTTGCGCAAGTAGACGAAGCCATTGCCAATGGCAGTGCTGTAGACATTGCAGAGCATTGGGCTGAAATGCGTGAGGACATTCAAGCAGCTCACGACACGTTAGAAGCATCACTGGCTTCGGCCGCACCCTTGACTGCGGAAGAAGAAGCGGAAATGTCGCGACAAATGATCGCTGATTTTATCGATGAAGCCAGATTGAGTCTTACACAAACAGCCCTGAATCCCAGCAGTTTGTTGGGTCAGACGAGTGGAGGAACAGGTGAGATAGCCCCCGATCCCTCCATCCCGCAAGAGATCACACTGGCGGATCAGACGCGTGTCCGGACGCGCGCGCTGGAATCGGATTTGCATCGTGTTACTGCGTGGGAGCGCTATCCTACAGACGGCGGCTTGCCATCAACGATTTTGGAAACGAGTTTGGGATTTGCAGCGCTTGTTGTGGAGGGGGCGGATGTGGTTTCAGCGCAGAAGGAGACGGATGCGGACGGAAATGTGGTGGTGATTGTTGTGCTTTCCGACGGTAGTCACGTGCGGATATTTGAGTCGGCAAATTATGAGGTGATTTCTGAGCATATCAAATTGGATGGAACTTCTACGATTACGCTTTATGGTGCAGGCGGGGAGGCGCTCTACACTGCGCCGGGTGAGGTGGCCGGTTTTACGTCGGATGGAAAGGGCAATCGCGTAATTCGCCTTGTGGATGGCAGCTCTGTGGAGGTTTCGAAATCGGGTGGGCTGACGATTGCGGCTGTGCGGCCGGCCGCGGGCGAGTCCTTGGCCAGTCTCAAAGTAATGTCGCGCGCGGGCGTGGTGCTCTCCGAAATTCCCGGCCCCATTCAATCCGTCACTTCTTCGCAGGATGCTTCCGGACAAAATGTGCTGGTGATTATTTCCGTGGATGGAAAAATTACGCGCATGACTGAAGATATTACGCGCACGATGATTGTCATCTCCGAACATCCGCCTGCGGGACTGGACGGCGCGCGCACCACGGTGCACAGCATGAGCGGTGCGGTCATCGCGGAAATGGATTCGGCCACATCGAGTGTGCTGCCGGCTTCGCGTGTGCTGACACGTCAAAATATGATCGCGCTTGAGGCCGAAGACGGGCGCGTGCTGTATGTCACGGCCATGAACAACGAATCCGGGTGGCGCATGGTTTCGCTGCCGGGTGAGGCCGGCGCGGAAGATACGCACCGGATTGTGGGCGCTAGTGGCGAGACCATCGCAGAATTTAGCGGTGATGTGTTTCATGCTGTGCCGATGCCCACACAAGACAGCGAAGGGTATGCCGCAGGACGTCCGGGAATGGAAACTGTAGAAATTGTTTTCTTAAGCGGCGATGTGCTCCGCGTAAGTCAAACCGCTTCCGGCGCGCGCATCGAAGAGCGCGTCACCAGTGGCCAAGCCAACACCCGCGTGTTCAATAGTCACGGAGCTGTGGCAATGGATATTGTTGGTGGAGTGGATAGTGCTGTTACAGAAACAGATGCCAGCGGAGTCGAAATCACGCGCATCACTTCCGGAAACACGGAATATATTTTGGCGCGTGTTAGTTCTGATTTAGAAATGTTTCAAGCGCATAGTACAAACTCCACATCGGATCACGATTTAGTAATTGTGTATGACTCAGAAGGTAATTCGATCACACCGGAACCTTTCACCGCTTCTCCCGAATCCGCCCGCATCACTTATGACGGCGCAATCTCTCTGATGCTCACCGATGGCTCAGCCATTCGCATTGAAGGAAGCCAAGCGGGTCCGCGCATCGCAAGAACACTGAGCGGAGGAATGCGGGTTGTATCGGCACGCGCGCAGGCGGGTGCGGCGACCGATGTCACGGATGTATACGGCACAAGACAAGTAGGCATTTTGGGCGAAGCTGTTTCTGTCGAGCAAGACGAAACCGTTGCCGGAGAATTGGGCGTAATGATTGGACTGGATTCCGGCACAACCGTGCGTGTTATTTCTCATTTGGATCGCGGCGCTTCCACATTCACCATCACTCATGCTGATGGAACCGTGGTGGTTCGTTACGTCAATTCGCTGGGCGAAGAGCTTCCTGCGCTTCCGCCTACACAGGCTGAACTGGTAGCCGCCGCCGAGCGCGATCGGTTGATAGGCGAGCATGAAGCAGCGGGTCAGGAAGCGCAAGAGGCATTGGCCCAAGCTCAGGCGGCTGATTCGCTGGAAGAATTGGAAGCCGCGCAAGTTTTAATGACTGTTGCAGTAGATGCCGGCCGGGTCACGTTGGCAACACTTCGGGCCATGCCTGGAGTGGTGGATACAGAAGTGTTTGGCTCCCGCGAAGCAATTCAGTTAGCAATGGAAGAAGCTTTATCTGAAATAGAGCGAATCATTACGCAAGTCGAAGCACTCGAAGCGGAGTTAGAAGCACAACCCAACTTGCAAGCCCTAGCACAAGCTGAAGAGGCGATGGAAGGTTTAGCAACAGTTAGAGGAATTGCCCAAGGGGAATTGGACAAACTGAATGCATCAGTGGACCAACTGCGGGTCGCTTTGGAAACAGCGCAAGGAGAACAAGCCCTTCTGCTTGCGGCATCGGTTTCAACGATGCTTGTTCTTATCAATCCGCAAATCGCGAAGTTGAAAGCCTTTTTGGCTGAGATGGATAAAGTGGAAGAAGCGTATCAAGCTTATGTGAATTCTCATCAGGCGCCAGCCGGAGTGGAGGAAGAGATGGGTGGCATTGCCACGAGCGCTGATGCCCAGGCATTGGCAGCAAGGATGTTGGAGGGAGCCCTCAGTGCCGCAGCGGCCTTGGCATCTTTGCAAGGAGCGGGGAGCGCGGGAGCCGGTCTCGTGCGCGCTATTGGTACCGAACAGGCACGACTGGCTGAATTATTGGTAGCCACGAATGAAGCGCAGGGACATGCGGTGAGCGCGGAAACAGCCGCCGCGCAGATTGAGAATTTGGAAGCTCAGGCCAGTCAACAAGACACACGAGAAGAGATGGAAGAAGTACGGGACGCTGCAGCCACACAAGCTACTGCCGCCCGTACAGCCGCGAGTGAACTGGCGGGAATCCTGGAATTGTCTGGCGCTCCCGTTGTGACCACTGCCCAAGCCAGTGCTGATCAGTTGGAAGAGACGGTGGAAGAAATTGATGATTTGATTGCAGAGCAGGAAGATTTTAAAGATTCACACAGGTCGCTAGAAGATATTGATGCAGAAGTCCAAGCCCTCGGTACTCGTCAGGCCGCGGAAATATTTGCCGGATTGTTGACGCAAGAAATTGATGAAGCCCGCACAGCCGCTGGGGCATTCACGGGAGACTTAGCCGCCGGATTGCGCACTGCAGCCAACGCAGAAATTGCTGCCATGGAAGCAATGCTGGAAAAAGTCACACAGTTGATTGCCCAAGCTGAGGCGCATAAAGCAGCCCAAGATGCAGTAGACGCGGTCCGGCCGCTGGTCAGCGAAAATGCAACCGCCCAGGAATTGGCGAGCCCACGCCAAATAGTGGCTGCGCAAGTAGCGGCGGGTGAGACAGCATTAGAAATCATGCAAGCGCTGTCCGCTGCGCCGGTGGTGGCACAAACTCGAGCCGCCCAAACGGAGATGGAAGCATTGCTGGCAGAAATTGATAGAAAGATCGCAGCGCATGTAGCGGCCGCCGCCGCCGAGCGCGATCGGTTGATAGG
>JACQQR010000021.1 GCA_016206875.1 Candidatus Omnitrophota bacterium | reverse complement strand
TGATTCCTTAGCTCTGACTAAGAAAACCGATGTTTCCCGCCTGCGCCTTATCACGAATGAAAACGTCAACGCGGGCTACCGCATTGAAGTTACAGAAGACGGGGTTACGTGGAAAACCGTTGTGGATAAAACCACCGGAGGGCTCAAGCGCGAGTGGCAAGATTACGAGTTCGAAGCTAAAGGAATCCAGAGGTTGAGAATTGTTCCCGTGGGTTATGGATCGATAGAGATTCAAGAACTGCAGATATTTTCCGGTTCTACAGAGGAAAAGAATTTTCTTTTTTCAAGGGATTATGACACCCGAGGAAACATTACGAGCGAATCCAACATTCTTTATGAGATTTGGCAATCCCGTCCGGAACTCAAAATCTATTTTCCAGATCCGGGAAAGAAAAGTGTAATCGGAAGATGGAAAGGTAAAACCATCGCCGATTGGGCACGGGAAGAAGGCTGGCTGGAGGATCCTCGCCTCGAGGGCTACAGGCCGCAGGAAGAATCGCTTACGCCTGAACTCAAAGACGCGTTTGATTCAAGAAAAGATCTGCAAGCCCGTTTCACAGAAACACGTTTTGATAATGACACAGGCCTTGGATACTGGGCAGAGCGATTTGGTTCTGTGCTGGACCCAAGGCTTGCGGCGTATGATCCTGGTCGGAGCCAGGAAAAGGCGCAAGCCGAAGGTATTTACTCGGAACAGGGGCTATTGGGTGAAAACCTTGCTCGCGGCGCTCAAGTGATCACAAGCTCCCAGCTGCCGGGTAATTATCACAAAAATTTCGCGATTGACGGCAGGAAAAATACGCGCTGGCTTTCCCAAACATACACTGCGGCTTCGTCAGACACGGAATTTTTCACACTAGACTTGGGGGCAGAAATTTCCTTGGGCCAGATTCGGGTAGACACGGGGGCAGAAGCCAATGTGAATGTTTCTGAAAGAGTGCGGCGCTTTTCCGTTTCCATTTCTACGGACGGTGTTACTTTTACGAAAGTAAAAGACATCGAAGGACTGCTTTATCCCGGCTGGGTGACGGCGAATTTTTCAGGCCAGAAGGCCCGCTTCATCAAACTGCATGCCTTTGATACGCAGGGTGCTTATTACGCGGCCATTGCTGAAGTAGAAGTATATGCCATCAATCAGCGCACGGAAACCACCACAGAAGTTGTAGAGAATGGCATCCGAAAATCTGTCACGCAAGATGAAATTGGAGTTGTGCTCGAGGAGCATTGGGACTTAGAAGGAAGAAAAATTTATTCAAAATCCCGAAGTGGAGCGAGCGAAAATCTGGCGCTGGGCCGCGCGGCCACTTCTTCTAGCAATTACAATCAGAACTTCAATCCAGCCCTGGCTGTGGACGGCATGGAAAATAGAGATCGCTCTTGGGTTTCTGGCACAACCAATCAAGCTGAATGGATTCAAGTAGATTTGGGTTCTCTCCAAAATGTGTCCAAAATCCGCCTCAATGCCAACCATCCCGATTATTCAGATCTTTGGTTGAGCTCCTTCACCCTCGAAGTTTCAAGTGACGGCACGGACTGGCAGGAAATTGGGAGTCAAAGGGAAGTGTCGGGCTACATTTGGAATTATGATTTTTCTGAGCAGGCCGTGCGCTACGTACGTGTTAAAGATATCTGCGCCCAGTGGGCCACAGGCAATGATTATTATGCTTTTATCAATGAACTGGAAGTGTTCGGGCGCTCTTATGAAGAGACTTGGGTTGAATATCAAGACCTTGGCAGCGGAATCACAAGCAAGGTCATTCGAGACAAGAAAGGTGTTCTGGTTGAAGAGCACACCAATCTTCAGGGCGAAATCGTTTACCAGAAGAAGCGCGGCGAAAATTCTACTAATGTTGCCCGCGGCAAGGCAGCCACTGCATCCAATTATTACAACGAGAGTTTTCGTCCAGGACGAGCTGTGGATGGCCAGACCCGGCCGCCTAATGCCAATCCCTATGGCGCCTGGATTGGCTCTCCAACACCGCAGGAGGAATGGTGGCAATTAGATTTGGGAAGACTGGAAAAATTTTCCCATCTTCTTATCAATACCCAGTATGAGACATCTCATACCCGCCAATTCAGATTGCAGGTTTCGAAAGATGGAATTACTTGGGACACTTTGGCTGAGGAGGCAGGCCTCACTCAAGGGCGGAATTTCAATTATGAGTTTTCTGAGCAAGAAGCCCGCTTTGTCAAAATTGACCGTATTCGCGGAGCGGATAGCATTCAGGAGCCTATCTACGCCATATTGGGCGAGGTGGAGGTGTACGCCAATCAATATGAAGAACAGTGGCGGGAAGCTGTGAGTGAAAATGGAAACCGTGTCACGCGCATTTGGGCAGACGCAGCCAAAACAGTTCTTGTTTCTGAAGAAGTGCGGGATGATCAGGGAAAAGTTCTTTCGAAAAAAGAACGTGTTTCTCTGGGCAATCTGGCTCGGGGAGCCAAAGTGACTTCTTCCAGTTATTACAACTCCAACTATGCTGCCTGGAAAGCCACAGATGGACTTTATTCTGCTTCCGGAATGTGGGCTTCAGAATACCGCGACAGAGACGAATGGCTGCAAGTGGATTTAGGCCGCAGCGTCGAGCTTTCCAAGGTGCTCATCGATACTCAGGGAACGGCTTTTTTGGGCGACGATACACGCGTAAAAGATTTCCGCATCCAAATTTCGGAAGATGGAATCAATTGGATTTCAGTGGCACAGGAAACCGATCTTTCTTGGCATGGAACTTTTGAGTACAAATTTCTTCCGAAACGGGCGCGTTACATTCGCGTCGACGGCATTCACGGCGCAAACGCATTCGCCAACTATTACGCTCCGATTCGTGAGATTCAAGTGGAAGCCACGGAGCTGGTGGATGTAAAGGTGGAAGAAGTGCGCAGCGCGGAAGGAAAACTGCTCAAACAAATCGAGCGGTCGACGGAATTTCAGGAATTGTCTTTCGGCAAAACCGCCTGGGCAACCACCGATAATGAGTCTACGGGCAGAATGGCCCTGAAAGCCCTGGACGGCGACCCCACCACGTACTGGCAGGGGGTTGGAGATACCGCTATCAACAACGCTTTTGTGATCGATTTAGAGGATTTCTCCCAAATTGACGAAGTGCGAGTTCTGACCCAATTTCCTGCTGAAAGTCATTTTGTAAAATCGTTCCGCGTTTCGACTTCCTGGGACGGTGTGAATTGGTCTGTGGTTGCGGAACCTTCGGGCGCTACTGGGCCTCAAGAATGGGTGGTTCCTGTTCCTCCCCTCCGTCTGTTAGGATTCACGTTTCCCCGTTTTGCCCGTTATGTCAAAATCGACAATATAGAAGCGAGGTATCTACCTGATAATCCCTACAATGATTTCTTGCAGGAAGTGCGCGTGTTTGGGAGAAGCTTTGTCACGACCGAGAAAGAATTCGACGCGTCCGAGCGGTTGATCCGTGAAACAAAAACCGGCAGCAGAAATTCCGGAATTGTCGAGTACGGCTATCACACTTCAGGCGAGGTCTCGGAAATCAGGCATTATCTTCCTCCCACTGAAGAGTGGCGGCCGCTTCGTTTTGATGCAGGCGGCACCACTGCAGGCCTCGCGATTATCGATGGAAACGACCAAAATACGGCCCAGAACTTGGACTGGGGCGCGAATGATGCTCCTAGTTCGTTTACGGCGAAACTTGAGAACCTTTCTACGGTGAGCAAGATACGTATTTTCACGGCCGTGGGCCTGATGAACGGTCACAGCTTCACGATTGATTCCTCAATAGATGGGGTGACCTGGACACGCATCGTGGAGAAAAGCTTGCCCGGCAGAGGCGGCTGGATCGAAGATGAATTTCCTCCCATCCAGGCCCAGTACCTTCGCGTGACGGGACACATCGATTCGGTATGGGGGAGAAGCCTTTCTATCTATGAGCTAGAGGCGTATGAAAAAGTTCAAACGGCGGATGCTCAGCCTATTCTTTCGAGAGAGCAATTTGATGCGGAAGGAAATTTGACCTCGGAGGCGAATGCCCTCTTTCTGGTTTGGGAAGACGACCCTGAGCTTCAAAAGATTTTTTCCAATCCAACAACCCAATCTCACAGAATGGGCCGTTGGTTTGGAAAAAATCTAACTGACTGGGCGCGTGAGGAAGGCTACAAACATTATGCCGCGCTCCAGTCGTACGCTCCTCCGGCGCTGCTCACTGAATCGGGAGCCAACCGCGAAATTCTTCCGGGACTCAGGCAAGTGCTGGATGACTCAAGACCTCTTCAAGACCGTTTCCGTAAAACAGGCAATAAAGATTCAGAACTAATTCAATATGCAAGAAACTGGGGTTATGGAGAGGATTCAAGACTCTTTCACTATGGCCCGTACGGTTCTTCCGAGGAAGTGGCAAGCAAGAATACTTTTGAAACCCGGTTTGATAGTACTGGCCATCCATCTACATTGGTGATTCGGGATGAGCATGGAAGAAGGACTGAAAGAAGATTCAACACAGAAGGAAGATTGGTCGAGGAACTTCCGGAACTCGTTCTGCTTTGGAAAGAGCGGCCTGAACTTTTCAAGGGCTATACCGATTCTTCTTCGCTTTACTCGTGGGCTACTTCTCTTGGGTATAAAGACCCGGCGTTCTCGCAAGCGCTTTCGGATTACTCGCCCTATGCTCTCGGAGGCCAGGAAACCCAGCTTCCTTATTTGAGTTTCTCCAGCGAAATCTACAATCCTTTTGGGTTTGTAAGTGAAATCTCAGAAACAATCTGGAATCTTTCCGGAGGTCTGGTGAGAACGGATCAAACTTTCTACAACGCTCTGGGTCATGAGACCCGGGTTGTGAATGAGCAGGGGGATTTTTCTTACACGTCTTATCTGGATCGAAATGGAAGGCTCATCCGAAGAACCGATTCGTATGGAAATATCGACTGGGTGCCGACGGACATTGCGGCAAAAGGTTTGACAAACGAGGGGATGGAAGCGCAAATCGTCCGCGCCTTCCTTTTAATCTACGGAAGGCTTCCTTCTCCCGAAGAACTTTCCCGGGAAAAGCGATTTATTGATGAAAAAGGTAAATATGTTTCACGAGTTAGGCTGACGTTTACGGAGAACGCCGAGAATGCAAATTTCTCATCCACTCCGGTAGGGAAGCGGGATGCTTCGCAAGTCTCTTATGGCGGGACCGTGGCCGAGCTTGCCGAAATCGAAAGAAGGGCAGGCATCCTGAAAGCGGACGAAGCCCAGACCCGTGTGACGGAAGAGAATTCGGAAACGAAGTATCTGGAGACGTTGGTCCAAAGGGTGTTTCGGAAATTTCTTGGAAGAGACCCGCGCGAAGAAGGGGTTTCCAGCGAGCTGGGACAGATGATCGAGAAAGTCAAATTGTTGGGCTCCGTTTCTCTATTCGAGAGCTTCGTCGAAGAAGAATACAATCAAGATACTTTAGGAAAAACAGAGCACGTAAGAAGAGCTGAGGAATTACGATCGATCATTGATTCGGTATATAACGACCTTGCTCTATTCTTTGGATTTTCCTCTGGCGTTTTAGACATCAAATTGGAAGCCCTGCTAAAACTGTTGAAGTCCGATCCTTCTTTTGAATTCAAAGAGCTTACGCCACCTCAGCTTGAAAGGATCCGGGAAAGGCTTCTGGAGCTGATTGAGGAAGACATTCATTTTGGAGGGTCTGCGATTTATGCCTTGCGCGAGATGTTGATCGAGAATTGCGAATCAGCGAACGCGGGAAATCCCGAAGGTGTGATGGCTTGCAAAACGAATCTTGCTTCGCTTGCGGAGCTTACGGAACTCGCCCTGTTCTCAGATATTCTCACCGGTGTCATCGCGCCTGAATTTGTGGGAAGCCTTCAATTTTCGGCTTACACCTTGAAGACTCTTGCCGGAGTGTCGGGCCTGAAAATGGCTGGCTTCAAACTTTCGTGGGAAGAATTCAAAGCAATGGTTCAATCAGGCTACGCGGTGATGACTAATATTGAGGAGAGGCATTTTGTGGTGGTGACTGCGATTGGTGCTGATACAGTCACACTTCTTGAAAATGGTATTACCCGCACCAAATCCATTGCTGAATTTCAAGCAAAATGGTTTGGAATGGCGCTTGTGGATGAGCATGTGTTTACGGATAGCCGTCTTGCGTCTCTTTCTTTGGCCACAAAAACTCTTTCCGCCAAAGAGATGCTGAAGGTGAAGGGCGCCGGCTGGTTCAAGAAACTCTTCAAGAAAATTGTCCGGTTTTTCCAGAAGGTAATTCGGGCTGTTATGAAGGCCATACAAAAAGTCACGCAATGGATCACTAAAGCGCTCTCTGTCGTGTTTGGTAGAACCGTGGGCCGCGCGCTGGCGGGAATCGTCAACGGTTTTATCAGTTTGGTGACGGCACCGGTGCATATTGCTTTTTATGTGGTGCACGGCGACTGGAAGGGGCTTTTGAAATACATGGGCCAACTGGCGATTCAGGTGGCGGTGACAGCCTTGATGATGATTCCGGGCGTGGGTCAGGCGCTGGGGGCGGTGTTGAACTTTGTGCTTCAGCCTTTGTTAGCTATCGGGAAATTTATTTTGGGCGGGCTGCTTCAATTCGCGGGGGCTACGTTTTCGGGACTGGGGCAAGTATTTGGAAGCGGCCTTTCTCAATTGGGGGCGAATCTAACGCGATTGGGCCAGTCATTCACCCAAAGCGCACAGAATTTCTTTCAAACGGGAATGAAAGATCTATTCAAGAACTTGAAGGTGCAGAATTTCAAGCTAAGTGATATTTTCAAGAACGCAGGAAAAAGTTTTCTGGAACGGTTGAATCCAGTCACTCAAATTAAGAATTTGTGGAGCTCGGCCGCTGGCGGCATCAAAGGGCTGGCCGCAAAGAACGGATTTTCCCGTTTCGTTGGCAATTTGATGGAACAGCTAGGAATACAGATTGCGCAGAATCAAATCGATCAGCAGATTGAAAAAACAAAAATGAACTCGTTCCTAAAGACAGTGCTTTCCTCGGTTTCGATGGCGGGTCTTCAGGGAGCCTCGAGCGCGCTTTTCCATTCTCAAGGCTCAGGGAGCCAGGGAATTTCCTCTTCCTCTCCGGCAGGTCCGCGCGCGCCCCCAGCCAATCAACCCGGAATTCTCGAGCGCATTTTCAGTAGTCTCGGCAGCGCCGCAGGTGTGGTGACGCAAGCCTTGAGAGATGCCGCAGGTGCAGTGAGATCGATTTTCATCGGATCTTCACCCTCAAGCCAGCCGGGTTTATCGCCAGCTTTGGAGGATGAACTCGCCCGGCTCTCAAGCGCCGAGATTCGCGTAGACAGCGAAGGTCGCTACACAGGCTATCAGCTTCTCGATGATGGCATCCAAGTGGAATACACGCCTCGCTCCCAAACCACTGACGGCATCATCGTGATCGACCTCGACGAAGGCCGCCGCCAAATTCTCCGAATCGATCCCGAAACCCGCGCCGTGCTCTCCCAAGAGCGAGTGGGGAATCCTGAGGTAGAAGATGTTGGTGATTCCAGACCGAGAGACGCAGAAATTTTCAGGTTTTTTTCTCAGTTCCAAGAAAAATTGGCTCAGGCAGGAGAATCTTTTATCGCCCCGATCCGCCGCCAGTTCTTTCCACAAGCAGAGATTGATCAATTGGTCAAACAGGGCCAATTCCAGGGCGCAATCGATTTTGCTTCGAAACGATTTGGATTTCTGGGAGGGCAATATAAGCCCAAACATCCTGATTTTATTGACCCCAGCCTAATTGCATTCGCCGATTCATCCAACCGAATTATCTATGGGGGGCGTGCTTTTTTTGATCGAATCAAAGATTCAAAAGGAGGTTGGATTCAAAAATATGTTCCAACAAGGTTACAATCTGTCGGGATGCATGAGTCTGTTCACGTACTAAAACAATTTGCAAAAAATAGGGTTGTCTTTGATCAATCAGTTAAGGGTGGTATTGTCAATCGGTATCTTCTCGAAATGGAAGCAGCCCAGGATACTATTTTGGCTGCAGACAAGATGAAAGTTTCTAATGTTGTCAGACGGGAAATGATTAATTATTATGATTACAAT
>JACQQR010000211.1 GCA_016206875.1 Candidatus Omnitrophota bacterium | reverse complement strand
TTCATTCTTAATTCTTCATTTCTCATATAAAGGAGGGCTATAAGTGTTTTTGCATCTACAATCTTACCCCTGTAAAGCATGTCCATCGCTTGACGGGGAGTGAACTCACGGACCTCGATAAACTCGTCGTCATCCGGAACCCCGCGCTCGGGAACAAGCCTTGTGGCTAAAAACAAATGCATCCTCTCTGTGCTCATGCCGGGAGTGGGATAAAACGAAAGTAATTTCTTAAATGTTAAAGCCCTATAATGAGTTTCCTCAATTAATTCGCGTTTGGCACAAGCTAAAGCAGATTCTTTTCCGTCACAAGTGCCGGCCGGAAACTCCCATAAATATTTGGCCGCGCCGTAGCGGAACTGGCGAATCAAAAGCACATTGCCATTGGACTTCATCGGTATCATCACCGCCACTCGGGGATGAAAGATGACTTCCCTGAAATAATCCTTGTTGTTACCGGAAATACGTATCGTATCCATGCAAAATTGAAAACGCTGGCCCTTGTGCAGCCACTTCCTTTTCAAAAGATTGTACGGAGATTTATTTTTCATTTGGATATTTCCGCCTTTTGAATGATCACCTCTTCTCCTACTTTCGCGTTTAAAACCCGGACAGCAGAGCTCCTATTGGCCGCGATTTCCACAAAATTTGAACTGCCTACAATGGCCAACAATTCGCCCGGAGGCACCTCGCTGAAAAAATGGGCCATACGGGGGATGCTTCTTCCCTTGATCCGCACGGCCACCTGGCTAACTTTGTCTATTCGTTTTGTATCGTCGCCCGTGATATTCGTAATCAAATTACCAAAACGGTCTATGCTGATCACTTTGCCTTTGATATGCCCGGCCTCAAAAATCGGTTTTGGCCAAAGTAATTTTTTCCAATCCACCAGCCGCGGCCCTAATTTTTCGAGCGGAAAACCCTTGCTGATATGCGCAGCCGCCGGAGCCATTTTATCCCGCCCATGAAAGGTGCGGCTTATTTGGGGAAGAAAAACTTTGGAATTAGAAATTTCATACACCGCGGCATTTGCTTCGTTCTCAAGAATCGGGCTGAAAAGCCCGTTATCGGGCCCGACAAAAATGCCTCGAGGCGTTTTTGCACAAAGAATCTTTCGTTCACTTCCCACGCCCGGATCCACTACGGCCACATGAATTGTATTTTTAGGAAAGTAGCCGTAATTCACCAAAAGAGTAAAAGAAGCTTCAAACACATCTTGAGGCTGAATCGAATGAGTGATATCCACAAAATAAACATGCGGATTTATGGAAAGAATCACTCCCTTTAAGGCGCTTGGGAAGCCTCCCTCTTGCCCAAAATCGGTAGTAAGTGTGATAATTCGCGGGCGAAACATGTTTATGCCTTATGGTAAGGGCCGAGGCGGCTGAAATCCAAACTGCGGTACAAGGTTTCAATCAATAATAGCCGCACCAGCCTGTGCGGAAAAGTAAGGCGCGAAAGCGACCACCGGTACGAAGCGCGCTCTAAGAGGGATGGAGAAATTCCCTCAGCGCCCCCGATAAGAAAAGTCAAACTTTTTGCGCCCAAACTCGATTGTTTTTCCAGAAATGCCGCCAGTTCCTGCGTGGAAAATTCTTTTCCCTGTACATCCAAAGCCACCAGGATATCGTCCGGAGAAAGCACTTTCTGGATCAGTTTTTCTTCTTCGATTAAAAGTTTTCCTCTATCCCGGCTCGTAACTTTTGGCTTAAGATTCACCAACTCAACCCGCGTCATTGCGCTCAAGCGTTTGAGATATTCTTGCTCCAAACTTTCAACGGTTTTTTCGGGATGGCGTGTGAGTGAAATAATTTTTAGTTTCATAACGCGCGCTGCTTTTCGAAATAATCAAAAATCATTTTTTTTAATTCCGGAATGCCTTCCCCCGTTAAGGCAGAAATAAAGCGGATATCCGGAAAACGGGCGCCCGCTCGCGCCTTGAATTCCGGAGAAGGCAGTTGATCCGCTTTATTGAGAACCAAAAACTTCGCGTGCCCTTCACACCCCAAATCTTTCAGCACAGATTCAGCCACACGGAAATGGTCCTCAAAATTCGGATGCGAAATATCGAGCACGTGCACAATCAAATCCGACTCCTTAATTTCTTCAAGCGTGGCTTGAAACGCTTCGATCAGGCCGTGGGGCAAAGAGATTAAAAACCCGACCGTATCCGTAAACAAAATGTCTCCGATAGCGGTTCCTTTGAGCAAGCGCGTACGCGGGTCCAGTGTGGCGAATAACTTGTCTTCCACATACACCCCGGCATCCGTGAGCCGGTTCATTAAGGTTGATTTGCCGGCATTGGTATAACCCACTAAGGAAACGGTAAAAAAATTCCGGCGCTTTCTCGCTTTGCGCAAGAGCCCGCGATGTACGCGCAATTTGGAAAGTTCTTCCTTGAGCCGCCCGATGCGATCGCGAATTTTGCGCCTATCCACTTCCAGTTTTTGTTCTCCGGGCCCCCGCGTTCCGATGCCTCCGCCCAGGCGCGATAAAATAACGCCTTTCCCCGCCAAGCGCGGCAAAAGATATTCGAGCTGCGCAAGCTCTACCTGAAGCTTCCCTTCACGGCTCGTTGCCCGGCGCGCGAAAATATCGAGAATGAGGCCCGTTCTATCCACCACACGGGCGCCGCAAAATTCTTCAATGTTTCTGGCTTGCGTAGGCGTTAAATCCACGGCAAAGATGCAAACCGTCACCTTCTCTTGTGCTATTTCATCGCGCAGAGCCTCGAGCCTTCCCTGCTTAATATAATGAGAAGGCGATGGATGATCCAAAGGAATATCCAAACTAGCCGTCAGTTTTCCGCCGGCAGAGCGCACCAGCTCTTCGGCCTCAGAGAGCGTATCTTCTACTTGCGCCGGACGCACATTCTTTTTGTGCGGATACACAAGGATAACTCGTTCCATTACATCCATCCTCTAAGCACGCGCCGTATTTCCTGGTATATCGTTGCGAGCGGTTTTTGATGGGCATGAATCCATCGAATTCTCTTGTCGCGCCCAAACCAGGTATGCTGGCGCTTTACAAAATGCCGCGTATTTTTTTTAATCAACGCAACAGCTTCTGCCAGCGTCATCTTCCCTTTTAAATGTTCCAGAATTTCACGATAGCCTATGGAAAACCGTGACGTTTTGGAAAGCCGTTTTTTCCGAAGCCGCCCGGCCTCAGCCGCCAGACCGCTATGAATCATACTATCGATGCGAGAATCCGTGCGGCGATAAAGCACTTCACGCGGATATTCTACCCCCAAAATCCGAAAAGAATAGCCCAGTTGGCGAAGTGACCCGGTACGTTTAGCACCTTGGGATTTACTTTTTCCGGTTGCTTCATAAATTTCAAGCGCTCGAATCAGCCGCTTTTTGTCATTCGGGTGGATGTTCTTGGCGCTTTTAGGATCAATTTTTTTCAATCGCTCGTAGAGAAAAGAAAGCCCTTTTGTGCTTGCTAAGCGTGATAATTTTTTTCTGAGCGCGGAATTTTCCGGAGTTTGTTCGGCTAAACCTTCAATGAGAGACTGAATATAGAGCCCCGAGCCTCCCACAACAATCGGAAGCCGGCCTTGCTCCAAAATATCCTGAATTGCCTCTAGCGCCGATTTTCTCCACTCGTAAACCGAATAGCTTCGCGAGGGGGAAATGATGTCGATCAAATAATGCGGCACGGCTTCGCGCTCTTTAGCTGACGGCTTGGCTGTCCCGATATCCATGCCCCGATACACTTGCATGGAATCGGCCGAGACAATACTTCCATTCAATTTTTTAGCCAAATAAATTCCAATTTTGGTTTTACCGGTTGCGCTAGGCCCAACAATAATGAGGATTTTTTTCTTTGCCATAGGAAGGAAAGCTACATTTTTTCAGGCCGGCTGATTCCAACTATCTGCATGCCATTGGCCAAAACTATTTGAACACAAGCCACTAAAAAAAGCCGGGCGCGCGTCAATTCCGGGTTTGGATTCACCACACGATGTTTTGCGTAAAACTTGTGAAAAGCGCTCGCCACGTCGCGTAAATAATCCACCACCCGGTATGGCTCTAGATATTCGGATGCCTGATTGAGCACTTCTCCAAAACTGGACAGAAGCTTGATCATTTCCAGCTCTTCAGATTCCGCCAGAAGAGCCGGCTCTACTTCGGAAGAAACCGCCGTCTCTGAAAATTTTAAAATGTTTGAAATCCGGGCGAAGGCGTACTGCACGTAATAAACCGGATTTTCATCAGACCTTTTCTTCGCCAGTTCCAAATCAAAATCCAAGTGGCTGTCAATTTTTCGCATCAAGAAAAAAAACCGCGCGGCGTCTACTCCCACTTCATCCATCAGCTCTTTGAGAGTGACAAATTCACCCGCCCGCGTCGACATGCGTACCGGCTCGCCATTTCGAAACAGTGTGGTCAGCTGCACAATCAGCACATTCACTTGCCCGGCATTGTGACCCAAAGCTTGGCAAGCCGCTTTTAGGCGCGGTACGTAGCCATGGTGATCAGGCCCCCACAAATTTACGATGCGGTGGTACCCCCGCTTGAACTTCTCCTCGTGATAAGCAATATCGGGGGCGAGATAAGTAAATTCTCCGTTTGACTTGATGAGAACTCTATCCTTATCGTCGCCAAATGCCGTGGAACGGAACCATAAAGCGCCCTCATGCTCATAAGTAAAACCACGCTCCCTTAATAACTTCAAGACATTCTCAATAAAGCCGTTGCCACCCAGTGTTTGTTCGGAAAAGTAAGAATCAAAGGTCACACCCAAACGGTGAAGATTCACGCGGATATCTTCAAGAATCGTGTCTGATGCGTACTTGGAAAAAAATTCCAACGCACGTTCTTCCGGCATTTCCAGATATTTTTTCCCCTCTTTGTCAAAAACGTGCCCGGCCAAATCACGGATATATGCGCCCTGGTACCCATTTTCGGGAAACTTGCGTGGAAATCCCGCAATTTCTAAGTACCGCACATACACGCTAAGGCCCAATATTTGAATCTGAACACCTCTGTCATTTAAATAATATTCACGCGAAACATGATGACCCGTTTTCTCAAGCAATCGGGCGAGCACATCGCCCACTACAGCTTGACGGCCATGCGCAATGGTTAGCGGGCCGGTGGGATTGGC
>JACQQR010000207.1 GCA_016206875.1 Candidatus Omnitrophota bacterium | reverse complement strand
TGTGGCCTGGGATTTCGGAAAAAATTTTCCGTCGATAAAAATATAATTTTCCTGGTTTTTCGCAGTGTTCATTGTTTTTGATTTGAGGGGCTTACGTTTCACTGAAATACTCCTTTTTAATATGACCTCCGGCCAGCCGGTATACGTTGGGCTTCCCTTTTACAAAACTTTCTTCGTGCGTGACAATGGCAAATGTTTGTTGTTCATCGCGGCTTAAAGATTCAATTACATTGTAAATATTTTCGGCATTTGTTTCGTCTAAATTGCCTGTGGGCTCATCGCACAGCACAACCTCGGGCGCATTAACCAGCGCGCGGGCAATTGCGGCTCGCTGCTGCTCCCCGCCCGACATCTGGGAAGGTCTGTGATGCAATCGATGCGAAAGACCCACGCGCTCCAGAAGTTCCAGCGCCTTCCTCCGGCCGCCGGACTTTGCGGCAATCATAGAAGGAAGCGTGACATTTTCCAATAAAGTAAGTTCGGGAAGCATGTAATAAAACTGAAACACAAATCCCACTTTTTTGGCGCGAAAAGCGTCCAGCTCTTTGGCGTTCCATTCGCTGATGCGTTTCCCCTCAAATAGAATATCGCCTTGCGTGGGCCTGTCCAGCCCACCCAAGAGGTGAAGCAGGGTGGACTTGCCGGAGCCGGAATGGCCTAAAATATAATAAATTCCGCCGCGTTCAATTTTAAAATCTACGCCTCGTAATACTTCCACACGCTCGGCACTTTTGCCATTATAAATTTTGTGAAGGCCTACGGTTTCTAAAATGATGTTACTCATAACGCAGCGCCTCAACGGGATTCAGTGTCGCCGCACGGTGCGAAGGATAGAGGCCCGCCAAAAGTGCCGCCGCTAAAGCAAAGGCAATGATTCCGGCTACGTCAGTAAAATTAATTTCCGCCGGAATTTGACTGAAATAATAAATATCACTGGGAAACACTTCAACACCCGTAACCCGTTCAATAACGGCCGCCACCGTGTTGATGTTGAAAGCAATCAGCAAACCGGCCACAGCCCCGAGCAAAACGCCGAAAAATCCCACGATAATGCCCTCCAGCAAAAAAATCATGCGCACGCTTCCGGCCGTGGCGCCCAGCGCGCGCAGCAGGCCGATATCACGGGTTTTTTCCATCACAATCATAATCAACGTGGACACAATATTAAACGCGGCCACGAGCACGATGAGAAATAAAAGCACGGCCATCACATTCTTTTCCACTTTCAAGGCCGAGAAAAAATTCCGGTTTAAATCAAGCCAGCTCCTCACAAAATACGCGGGCCCCAAAAGCCCGCTGACAGTTTCTTTCACGGCCTCGGCCTTCTCCACGTCTTTAAGCCTCAGACTGACACCGCTCACCATCATCCCGAGCTGAAACAAATCCTGGGCCTTGGGCATATCAATCAAAACAATTGAAGAATCCATGTCACTCATACCCAATTGATAAATGCCCGTGACTTCGAACGGAAGCGACTTGGCTTGCGTGGGAAGCATGGCATCGGCATCTGCGAGGAAAGGCGAAATCAAATATACTTTGCCGCCCACACCCACTTCCAAAATATTGGCCAGTTCCCTTCCGATCACCGCACCCGGAAGCTTGCCTCCCAGCGGGCTGGCCGAATGGCCTTCAAACGAGAAAGAGCCGGCGCGGATAAAATCGCGCACGCCGGACAAATCGTCCTGCCTCGCATCCACGCCTTTGATAATGACGCCCATGGCATTTGATTTTGAGCGGATCACGCCCTGTCCCTGCACAAAAGGAGAGGCCGTTTTCAGTTCGCCAAACCGTACACCGCGAATTTTATCGATGATGACTTGTGGATTTGAAATGCCGCCTTGGGCCTGAATCAAAATATGAGGATTGACGCCCACAATTTTTGCTTTAAGGTCACGGTCGAACCCGCTCATGACAGCCATGACCACAATCAAGGCCATAACGCCCACGGCCACGCCAAGCACAGAAATTAAAGAAATGAGTGAGACGAATCCCGAACCCTGGCGCTTCAACAAGTGTTTCAGGGCAATAAAATACTCATAACGCATATTATTCTTCTATTTTTTCTGCGGATTCCGGCTTCAAATGAGGAAATAAAATCACATCGCGAATGGAATGTTGATTGGTCAAAAGCATCACGAGCCTGTCAATGCCGATGCCGAGTCCCCCGGCCGGGGGCATGCCATACTCTAAGGCCAGCAAAAAATCCTCGTCGATTTTTTTATCCGCGCCCAGCGCTTCTTTTTGTTTCATGAAGCGCTCGCGCTGATCCCAAGGGTCGTTGAGTTCCGAGAAGGCGTTGGCCAATTCCATATTGGCGATGAACAGTTCGAAACGTTCGGTCAGGTCTTCGGTGCCGGCCTTGCGTTTGGCAAGCGGAGACATCACCAGCGGATAGTCCACCACGAAAGTGGGGTTCACCAAAGTGGGCTCTACAAATTCGTCGAAAAGTTCATTCAAAATGTCCACGTCGTCATAATCCGGCTCCATTTTCAGCTTCAGCCGCTCGGCATCCTTGCGAATATTTGCGTTGCCGCGCCACTCCAGGCCGGTTTTTTCTTTGAGCGCCTCATAAAAAGAAATGCGCTTCCACGGCCGCGCAAAATTAAGCTCCTGCGCGCCAAAAGAAATCACTTCTTTGCCGTGAAGCTCTTTGACCAGCGAAGAAAACATCTCTTCGGTGATCTCAAGCATATCGCTTAAATCGGCGTAGCTTTGATATAGTTCGAGCATGGTGAATTCCGGATTGTGTTTGATAGAAATTCCTTCATTGCGGAAATTGCGGTTGATTTCATACACTTTCTCGAACCCGCCCACCAGCAAGCGCTTCAGGTACAATTCCGGCGCCACACGCAAATAAAGATCCATGTGCAGCACCCGGTGATGCGTTTTAAACGGCTCGGCCTTTGCCCCGCCTGGCATCGACTGCATCATCGGTGTTTCCACCTCCATGAACCCGCGCGCGTCCAAAAATTTTCGAATCGAACGGACGATTGCGCTGCGAAGCGCGAAAGTTTTGCGCACCTCTTCATTGACGATCAAGTCGAGGTAGCGGCGGCGGTAGCGGATTTCCACATCTTTTAAGCCGTGCCATTTTTCCGGAAGGATTTGCACAATTTTGGAGAGTAGGCGGAAACTTTCGATTTTTACCGATTTTTCACCGGTTTTCGACATAAAAAGCGCGCCTTCCACGCCCAAAATGTCGCCCAAATCCAGCTTCTGAAATAAATCATAGCTTTCTTCACCCACTAGATCTTTTTTCACGTAAATTTGGATGCGCGCGCTTTGGTCTTTTAAATCGGCAAACGCGCTTTTCCCGTGGCTGCGCACGGCCATTAGCCTGCCGGCCAGGCGCACTTTCTTTCCCTCTTCGAAACGGAGAACGGCCGTTTCCACCGGCTCCACGGGCTGAAACCGGCTGCCGTATAAATCTAAGTTCTTATCCCGTAAGGACTTAATTTTTTCGAGACGCTCTTTGAGAACTTCGTTCGTGGTTTCCATAGGACCTAAAGCAGAGGTGACAGTCACTAAAGTGACAGTCACCTCTGTCGTGCAAAAGTGACTGTCACTTTAGTGACTGTCACTTTAGAAGTTAACGATTATATAG
>JACQQR010000026.1 GCA_016206875.1 Candidatus Omnitrophota bacterium | reverse complement strand
TTCCTAGACCTCGGGGGCCCGGAAAGTGCGCAGGTCAGAAAATGGATTCTGGAAGAAAAAAAAGAGGGCATTGACAAAATAAATTTTTATGAAAATTTTTCCGGAAAAGTCGGAAATCTCAAATCCTCCCTGAAAAACCTGATTCTCTCTTTGAAGAAAACCGGAAAACGGATTGCCGCCTACGGGGCTTCGGCGAAAGGCTGCACCCTTTTAAATTACGCGGGGATCGGAAAAGAATCGATTGATTTTATTGTCGACAGAAATCCGCACAAACAGGGGCTCAGGATGCCCGGGGTCAATCTGGAAGTGTTTCCGCCCGGCAAATTACTCCAAGTCCGTCCGGATTTTGTGCTCCTGCTTGCCTGGAATTTTCAAAAAGAAATTTTAAAACAACAGGCCCGCTTTCGCAAACAGGGCGGCAAATTTATCATTCCCATTCCCGAAGTGGCGATTGTATGAAGTGGCGGGAAACTCCGCTTCACGGAGCTTATATTCTGGAATTAAACAAATTTGAGGACGATCGCGGTTTTTTTGCGGACATTTGGAACTGCGAGGAATCCCGCTCGCATGGCCTGGCGGCCGCCATAGCCCACACGGCCCTTTCATACAACAAAAAAAAAGGCACGCTGCGTGGGCTTCATTATCAGGTAGCCCCCCATGAGGAATCGAAATTTGTATTCTGTGTGCGGGGTTCTATCTATGACGTCATCGTAGATTTACGGCCTTCCTCCCCGACATTCCGCCAATGGCTTGCCACCCGGCTTTCTGAGTCATCTCACGAAGTGCTCTATGTGCCCAAAAATTTTGCTCACGGATATCAAGCTCTGGAAGATCACACAGAAGTTCTCTATCATATCTCCGAGCTCTATCATCCGGAAAGCTACCGGGGCATTCGATGGGACGAGCCTCTCTTGCATATTGAGTGGCCGCTGCCGGTCACCCTTCTTTCCGGGCAAGATGCTGCCCATCCCCCTTTAAAACTATGAGCCTGAAAATAAAAGAATACTGGAATGAGCGCGCCCAAGCGCATACGCTTTCTCCCAGCGCAACTACAGATGATGTTTATTTGCGGGAACTGGAAATCCGGACCCTGACTCAAACGCTCGAGGCGCTTGGACTTCCTCAAGACTGTCATTTTCTGGATATCGGCTGCGGCAACGGTTATTCCACAATGAAACTTGCCGGCGCATTTCCGCGCTTCTCATTTACCGGGATGGATTACAGCGAATCCATGATCGAAAACGCAAAAAAGCAGCACGCCGTGTCGAGTGATGCAAATATAGAGTTCGTGTTGGGCGACATCACACATCCGCCGTCTTGCATGAATGCAAGACACTTTGACCTAAGCCTGACTGACCGTTGCTTAATCAATATGGAAACAGTGGAAGAACAGGCCCAGGCCATCCGGGAAATTGCCCGGCTCACAAAAAGCGGCGGCTACTACATCGCCATAGAAAATTTCGTTGAAGGGCATGAGCGTATGAATCATGCCCGGCTCCAAATCGGTTTGCCTCCCATTCCTGTCCGCTGGCATAACCTTTATTTTCAGGAACCGGTCTTTCTCGAACTCATTCATCCCTATTTCCGACATATCCGCTTCACTCATTTTGCGAGTTCCTATTATTTTGCCACCCGCATCGTCTATGCTAAGATGTGCCAATTACGGGGCGAATCTCCCGATTACAACCATGACATTCACAAATTGGCCGTCGCGCTTCCCTTTTTTGAAAATTTGAGTCCTATCCGCATGGCCGTAATGCAGCGCCTATAACGCGATAACGGTAGAACAATGAACCGGACCTTCGAGCTTGAGAAAAAACGAAATATTCAGCGTTTGGGCGCCAAGCCCGCCTTAAAAAAACTTTCTCGCCGCTGGATTCGTGAAGTCTCAACCTATCAATATTCTTATCATTTTAATTGGCTGGGCCGCCCCATCATTCAGTTTCCGCAAGACATTTTAGCGCTTCAGGAAATTATCTGGAACACACGGCCCGGCCTCATCATTGAAACAGGCGTGGCTCATGGCGGATCTCTGATTTTTTTCGCCTCCATGCTGGAACTCATAGGCGGAAAAGGGAAGGCGATTGGCATTGATATTCACATCCGTCCGGAAAATCGCCGGCAAATCGAACACCACCCTTTATCGAAGCGAATTCTGTTACTGGAAGGCTCTTCCATAGATCCGAAAATCATTCAAAAAGTGCGCGGCCGGATTTCCGGAAAAAAAGTGATGGTGATTCTGGATTCAAATCATACGCACGATCATGTGCTCCGGGAATTGGAGCTTTATTCCCCTTTCGTCACCCCAGGAAACTATTTGATTGTTTTTGACACAATCATAGAGCATTTGCCCGGCAACTTTTTCCCCAACCGGCCTTGGGGAAAAAACAACAACCCTGCAAGCGCCGTTCGGGAGTTTGTAAGCCGTAACTGGCGATTCAAAATAGACCGTGAGATTGAAAATAAACTTTTGATCACCGCCGCGCCTTCGGGGTATCTTCAATGCATCAAACCGTAAGCTCATTATTGCCGCGAATCCCTATTTCCGGTCCCTGGATCACTCAAAAAGAAATGGAACGGGTCCGTGAGGCGGCGCAAAACGCCTGGTATGAAAATAGCAACTATTATCAAACACAATTCGAAAAAGCCTTTGCCTCTTATGTGGGAAGGAAATATGCCATTTCACTTCCTTCCTGCACTTCAGCCCTGCACCTGGCCCTTCTTGGTTTGGGCATAGGCGCCGGCGATGAAGTCATCGTTCCTGACATCACGTGGATTGCCAGCTCAGCCCCTATTCACTATACGGGCGCCCGCCCCGTTTTTGCGGATATCGACGCCGCATCCTGGTGCCTGTCCCCGCAGTCTTTTGAGCAAAACATTAGCCGGAAAACCAAAGCCGTCATCGCGGTTGATTTATACGGCAATATGCCTGAAATGAAGCAAATTCTCTCTATTGCCCGCAAGCGCGGCATTGCTGTCATAGAAGATGCCGCCGAGGCCATCGGCTCTGAGTACCGTGGGAAAAAAGCGGGCGGATTCGGCATCGCAAGCGCCTTCAGTTTTCACGGCTCAAAAACGCTGACTACGGGCGAAGGCGGCATGCTGGTCACGGATTCGAAACGGATGCACCATCGCGCCATGATGCTGCGAGACCATGGCCGTATGCCGGGCGATATTCTGTTTCGAAACAAGGAAGTGGCGTACAAATACAAAATGTCGGCGCTTCAGGCGGCGCTCGGATGGGCCCAGCTGGAACGGATTGATGAATTGGTGGAGCGAAAAAGAGAAATATTTTCGTGGTACCGGGAATATTTGGAGAATGCCAAGGGCATTACACTCAATACCCAGTCCGGTTATGTGAAAAATACATACTGGATGGTCACGCTGATGCTGGATAAAAAACCGAAACTTAAAAAAGAGCGACTGATCCGTTTACTAAGAAAGAGAGGGGTTGATTGCCGCCCCTTTTTTTACCCGCTCAGTTCACTTCCGGCTTACGCAAAATCGCCTCAAGCCCGAAAAGCCCGCCTCAGCAACAAAACGGCTTATCAATTATCCGGATATGGAATCAATCTTCCCAGCGCCTTGAGGCTCACTCGTCAAGACGTGGCATTTGTATGTTCTCAGGTACAAGAGTTGATTGCATGAGTTCCATGCCCCTTATAAGTATCGGAATGCCTGTACGAAATGAAGCAAACTTTATTCGCCAGACCTTCGATTCGCTTTTGGCCCAGGACTACAGCAATTTTGAAGTGATTGTTTATGACAATGCCTCAGACGACGGCACAGACGCCATTTGCCTGGAGTATGCACGAAGGGATGCGCGCATTCATTATCTGCGAAATGAAACCAATCTGGGAAGCGGCGTGAGTTTTCATCAAGTGCTTCTCTCGGCCCGTGGCAAATATTTTATGTGGATAGCAGGCCATGACTTGCTGCATCCTTCCTTTCTCTCTCGTGCCGTGGCGCTCTTGGAAGACAATCCGAATGTTGTGCTTTGCTATCCAAAGGCGCAGGCCATCGATATTCATGGCCGGGAGCTCCACAGGCTGAAAGCTATAGACACACTCGGACTTCCCCCCAAAAAGCGATTTCCAAAAATTTGCCGCCACCGCAATTGGTATATCATCTACGGCCTCATGCGGTTGGAAACGCTTGAAGAAATCAATGATTGGACCTTAGACAGCATTTTGATTTCCCAGCTTTGTCTTAAGGGGGAGTTTGCGTTACTGCCGGAAGTGATGTTGTATCTGAGAGCGTTTCCACAAAAAAGTTACTTCGCTACGCTTGAAGAACAGCTTCTGAAAATCAATCCCGGGAAAAATGATTCATGGTTTTCGAGAAATCTGACTCAGCGATTTCACTATCACTATACATTTTATCTAATCCTGAAAAAACTGTATTGCGCCAGTCTTGCGGGTAAAGACAAATTCGAACTCCTCATTTTTAGTCTTCTTGCAGGCATTGTATGCTGGTATAAAGAGTTAATCAGTGAAATCTGTTTTTGGTGGCTTCCCCGAAAATTTTGGATGCGGATGACCGAAAAATGGTTTCAATTGCGGCATAAAAGAAGGTAAAAGAAAGTGACTGTCACTTTAGTGACTGTCAGTTTAACACTTTTCAAGAACTAGTGACAGTCACCCAAGGTGACAGTCACTAGTTCTTGTGAGATAGAACACAATGACAACTCTCTTCAGCATTCTTCTATCCTCCTTTCTGATAAAAATCCTCATCTGCCTATTCTCCGCACCGGATTATTGGAACTCGGGTTATACGTTTTATTATCAAATAGCGCAAAACTTTCTTCAAACCGGAACTCTTTTTTTGTCAGGGGCAGATAGTTTATATTCTGCGGATTCGTTGTTTGCCACCCGTCCTCCTCTGTATCCGCTTTTTATCGCTTTTGTGGGAACGGTGACCCGTTTTTCACCTGCCTGGTTCGTGGGATCGGAAGCGCTTGTGTCTACGCTGACGGTTTTTTGTGTATACCAGATAACACGCCTGGTGACCGGTTCCGTAAAACCTGCCCTATGGGCTGCGTTGTTTGCCGCTTTCTATCCGTATGCACTGGTGCACGAGACGCAGCTTCAGGAAGGCGTTCTCTATAATTTCCTTTCCACCTTCTCCGTACTTTTACTATTGCTGGCTCAAGACAGGCGCAGGTGTGTTCTATTTTTTCTCACCGGCATCGCTTTGGGACTGGCTTCGCTTGCGCGCGCCACGCACCTAATTCACTCCGTTTTTTTGACCGGCCTGATTTATTGCCTGAACTGGAAATCCTTTAAAAACAGATTGCTCTTTCCGGCAAGTCTTATTCTTGGGCTCTGTGTGTGCCTGGCTCCCTGGCTTATCCGTAACCAGCACGTGACCGGTTCTTTTGTCCTTACCAGCATTACCGGCGGCGTGCTCGCCGAAGCCCATAATCCGTTCACTTTCTCCGGCTTTCCCTACCGGGGGAGCATTGACTCAAGTTCACATCAATATAGAAAATGGCTGGAAGAAAACACGGATCTATACAAACACATTGAAGGAAAAGGAGAAATAGAACAGAGCAAAGTATTTTCCGCTCTGGCCTGGGATTATATCAAGAGGAACAAAGCAGAAACATTTTGGAGAGGATGGCGCAAAGCAGCGGTTAATTTTTTGGGGGTGCTATCTCCCCTTCAACATACTGTAAAGAACTGGATTTATTTTTTATCTTACTGGTTCCTGACTGTGTGGGCTATCGCAAGCGTGCGCAAATTGTGGGGATCTGTGTTCTTGCAAATTTTTCTCGCACTCTGTCTGTCTCAGATTGTGCTTTCATTCATCTTTTGGGCGCACACCAGCCATCGGTCTTACCTCGATCCTCTCCTGGCCGTCTTGGCCGGAATCGGCTTTTGGCAGAATACAAGAAGCCAGCTTCGCGTAACCTCCCCAAATCATCCACAAAACAGAGGCGGCTAGAAATACCCACGGGGCGAGTGTGAGTCCCGAAGTGTTCACTCCGTAAAAACCTAGGCTTTCGCGGATGACATCTAACGTATAACTATGGAATCCGTTCTTGAGGACTAGCGCCAAAAGGCTCCAGGGCTGATAGGTTCCGCCTGTCCAAAACATGCCGGGGATATTGATAAAAAAGGAAATCAAAACAAGTGTCACAAAAGCCGGGGTGCGCGGGTCCCGGGTAAAACGAATTTGGGACAATAAATAAATGAAGTACGGCAACAGAGGCAGAAAATAACGCACGCCGCCTCCGCCTAATCCCGGATAGCTTCTTTCAATGGGAATATGGGCGGCCCGGAGAACACCGTAGTAACAAAAAGCAGCAAACGCGGCGTAGAGCATCAGGAAGAAAAGAATCAGCCGGTTTTCTTTTTTGCTCCAAATTTGATCGCCGAAAAAAAATAGAGCCAGAAAAAAAGGCGAGAAAACGAAAAATCCCCCGTGGGAATCTGCCAGAAAATTTACAAAAACTCTTGCCACATCAAAAGGCTGTATATTGAAAAAACTGAACCCGCCCTGTTCGCCCGTGACTTGATAACTGAGGAGAAACGCATTTCCAAAAGTAAGATAATTGTAAAGCAGCAAGGGCAGAGCGCCCAGCACCAGGCCCGGAATCCAGAGCAAAAATGCCCGTTTTATTTTGCGCTGCCACATCCAGACGAAAAGAAGGGGAGTGAGAGCCGCCGCCAGGATATTGATAAAGATGGCCGTGCCTGCCAAATATCCGCTCAAACAAGTCTTCCAGCCGGCATGCTCCCCTTCAGAATTCAGCAGCATAAACGCAAAAAAAAGCAGAATCATTTCCAGAAAATTATGGCCGTGAGAAACTTGCAATGAGTAAAAAAGGAAAGGGGTCCCCAGGTAAAGCAAGGCCGTGAAGAAAAGCGCTTTGGCCGGATTCAGGCCCTTTCCCCTCAAAAAAAGGAAGAACAAGGCCAAAAAAAGCGCGCCAAAAAATATCACTGTGGGAAAGGCCATCGCCAACTGGGCAATTTTGAACTCCAGAAGCGGGGCTTGTTTGGCGAGCCTTTCAAGATGAGGAAGCACCCAACGGGCATAAGGCCAATAGCCGGCAAGAGCCAAAAAAGCAATGCCGGGAGAAGTATCAATATAGTAGCGCCCCTTGAACCGAAACTCGTCGGACATGGGCAGACCGGTTTCAGCGTGAATGGCGTCAATAGAAACCGTGCCGTAATGAGTGATGGATTTCACAAGAGAGACATAACGAATGAATCTGTCGGCAGGATGAAAAAAAATAAATGAAACGAGAAAAACCGTAGCAAAAATTTTTAAGGCTATTTTCCGGTTTTCCGAAAACATAACTTTTGTCACCCCAACACCTTACACAATAAATTCATAATTATTTAGCGTTCTCGAGTAAGCAAAGGCTATTATCTCTTCTACGCGGCCCCTCTCCCTTTTCAAGGGAGAGGGGAAGGGG